>CADCQD010000092.1 GCA_902803485.1 uncultured Eubacteriales bacterium
ACAATGAATCATTATTTGCCGGATAACGAAAAGATCAGAGTTTTGGGAAGAACGTCCCGCAAGGTGCCGATGCCTCTGTTTTGGACCGGCAGCGGAGTGGAGTTCTGTACAGACGGGTCGGAACTGACTTTTGTCCTTGTTTCAGATTACAGCGCGTTTGAACAGTGGATCCGGGTGGAGGTGGACGGATATTCCATGATCCGCACCTCGCTCCAGAAGGGAGAAAACCGCATTACGGTCTATCGCGGGCTGAACGCGGAGGAAAAGAGGAGGGTCCAGCTGTTTAAGGAAGTGCAGGCCATGCCGAATGATCCGGATGCCATGCTGCTTCTTCAGGAGATCGAAACGGACGGGAAACTGTATGACCTTCCCGCGGCGGACCTGAAAATAGAATTCATTGGAGACAGCCTCACTTCCGGCGAAGGGCTGGCCGGCGCTGTGCAGCTGAATGACTGGCAGTCCTGTGTTTTCTCCACATATCTGAGCTACACTCAGCTGATCGCGAAGGAAATGAACGCGGAGATCCGTGTCATCTCCCAGAGCGGATGGGGCGTGTACTGCAGCTGGGACCATCTGACGGACTGCGCGCTCCCGCTGTACTATGACCAGGTCTGCGGTGTGCTGAAAGGCCGGCGGAACCAGGAACTGGGGGCGATGGATCCGCAGGATTTCAGTTCCTGGCTGCCGGACGTGGTCTTTGTAAATCTGGGCAGCAATGACAGTTCCGGTCTTCAGGATCATCCGGAGGAAGGCCCGGAGGCATACGCGAAGGCGATGAACGGATTCCTGAAGCAGCTCAGGAAGAGAAATCCCGGCGCGTTCCTGATCTGGTCCTGCGGCCTCGGAAGGATCTCTCTGACAGAGACTGCGGAAAAGACCATGGAAAGCTATATCCGGGAGACCGGAGATGAAAGGGCAGCGCTTCTGCCGTTACCGAGGGTCTGGGATCTGGAGGATCCGAAGCCGGAGGGAGTCATGGGGTCCAGAAATCATCCGGGGCCTTTGGCAAACCGCTGGCAGGCGGACGCTATTGAAAAGATGATCCGGGACGTCCTTTCTAAATAAGCATGGCAGCGGAAACCCGCTCTTCCTGAAGGGTGGTTGGCAGGTAGTTGAATTTCAGGATCACCGTGAAGATCGGAGGTCCGGGCAGAAAAGGATATTCCTGAAAGTACGGGGCAATGGGAGGAATGAGATGAACTGGTGGCTGGAACATAAATTCCGTATGGTACAGAATAATCTGCGGGATATTGACGCCCTCATGGACGCGGACAAAGAGGTCGCGTACCTGAAAAAAATACATGCCAATGTGGTGCAGCTGGGCTGCGGCGGCATTACGGCTTTTTCGGAAACAGAACATCCCTCGCAGAAGCGGTCGCCCTGGCTGAAAAATGACAAGTTCGGCGAGCTTCTGGAAAAATGTCATGAGAACGGGATCCGGGTGATCGCCCGGTTCGACGCCAGCAAGGTGGACCGCAGCTTTGAGAAAAAGCATCCGGAATGGCTGCTGAGGAATGGAGAAGGCCGGCCGGTCTATTATAACGATACGGTGGTGACCTGCCTGAACAGTGACTACCAGCAGAAGGAGATCCCGTCGATCCTTCAGGAGATCCTGAAGAAGTATCCTGTGGACGGCGTATTCTTCAATATGTTCGGTTATCAGGAGCGGGATTACGACGGAAATTACATCGGCCCCTGCCAGTGCGGGAGCTGTAAAAAACGCTTCCGGGAGATGTTTGACGAGGAGCTTCCGAAGGCGGGAGAGCAGACCGGCGGCCGCTGGCAGAAGTATCAGGCGTTCCGGCAGATTACGGTAGACGATATCCTGGACAAGATCCGCCGTACTGTGAAGGAGATCCGGCCGGAGACCGCGCTCAGCACCTACTTTGATGAGCACGTGGACATCATCCGCTGCGAGACGAACACCGCCGTGGACCGGCCGCTTCCCTTCTGGATCTATTCCGCGTCGGATAATGTATCCTGTATCGAGAACACTTTCCGGGACAAGGTCTCCAGCAATGTGGGCATCAATGCGGTGGATATTCCTTACCGCTTTACCGGAGTCTCGGACACCTTCAACCGGATCCGCCTGTACCAGAACATCGCGAACCGGGGCAACCTGGACTGGTGCATCATCGGCGCGTTTCCGAATTATCCGGACCGCAGCAATTACCGGGGAACCGCGGAAGTCTTTGCTTTCCATGAACGGTATCAAGATCTGTATGACACGGCCCGGAGCATGGCGCGGGTGCTTCTGGTCTCTCCGGGAAAACCCTATGGGTCCCCTGTCAGCCGGGAATACCGCGGGATCTTCCGGATGCTGAAGGAAGCGCATGTACTCTTTGATACATTGATCGACACGGACAGCAGTGCGTACGGGATCGACCCCGCATCCTATGACCTTGTGATCATCCCCGGGATCAAAAAGCTTCAGAGCGGGATGCTCCGGGAGATCTTCCTGAATGCGGGACAGCGGTTTCTGGGAACAGCGGGCAGCTTTTCCGAGGATCCGGAGCTCCTGAAGAAATGCTTTGGCATTGACGGGCTGAAGGAGAAGGAAGCCGTCCGCGGCGCGTACTTTATGACAGACCCGAAAGAGGTGTTCCGATCTTTCCCCTATCAGGACTGGGTCTATCTGGACCGGAAACGCTGGGAGGCGGAAGGCATCCTGACCGGAGAGACGGCTGGGGAAAAGATCAGAGAGAAGGCCGGAGAGACGGCTGGAGAGAAGATCGGAGAGAAGGCTGGGGAAAAGATCGGAGAAAAGGCCGTAGAGACGGCCGGGGAAAAGATCAGAGAGAAGGCCGGAGAGACGGCCGGAGAGAAGATCGGAGAGAAGGTCGTAGAGACGGCCGGGGAAAAAATCGGAGAGAAGGCCGGGGAGACGGCTGGGGAAAAGATCAGAGAGAAGGCCGGAGAGACGGCCGGAGTAAAGACCGGAGAGAACGCCGGGGACGAACTGGGAGATAGCGCCGCGCCGCAGGGGATCCTGCCCTATATCACACCGGCGCCATACGGACCGCCGGAAAGGTGCTACGGACATCGGAAGACGGAGATCCCCGGGGCAGTACTGGGAGAAAATTCCGCCGCGGTGCTGTTTGAAGCCGGGGCATTATATGACCTGCAGGGATATGAATGCTTTAAAAACATCGTACTGGATCTGGTAAACCGGCTGCTTTCGAAGACGGTTCAGGCGCCTTATGAAACAGACGCGCATCCTCAGACAGAGATCTTCCTGAACCGCATCGGCGCGCGGACGGGAATGATGGAGTTATTGAATCTGACGGGCTTCGAAGGCGTGACAGTCCTGCCGCCGGTAGTGCAGCGGGAGATCACCATAAAATTCCACCGGGGAATCGAGAAAGTCATGGAAATGGGACCGGACGGAACGAAACCCGTACCTGTGAAGGACAACAGTTTTACAATTCCGGAGCTGGCACTGCACAAAGCATACCTGATCCGTTATAGCGAGAACTTGTAAGGGAGGACAATATGATCATCGGAACACAGCTGTTCGGATTTATGAAGGAACTGACGGAGGATATGGCAGGAACCTTTCACGGGCTGAAAGCAGCAGGCTTTGACCTGGTGGAAGGACTTCTGAGAATGCGTGATACCCAGGACGGAGAGCAGAAGAATAACTGGGCCATGGATACGCTGAAGGAAG
>CADCQD010000093.1 GCA_902803485.1 uncultured Eubacteriales bacterium
CGCTGCCGGTGTATATTTGCGAAACTGTGCTCAGCTCTAAGCAGCCTCATCATAGCAAAAAGGAAAAAAGATTCAATACTTTGGGAACAACATGCACCGCAGCCCGGAACAAGATGACCGGACCAGGAGATCTGATCCGCCGGGCGCGCCGCATGAAGGAAGGGCCGCCGCACTTCCTTCGTGCGTCGGCCCTTCCTTCATAGAGTTCTGATCATATCAGGCGTTTCACTGTTCCGCCGGTCATCAGCTATCCGGGGATCAGTTCCTGTCTGGTGAGATATGTCTTCGGATTCTCAATGGCTTCTATGACCTGGCGGGCGGCTTTGCGCCCCAGTGTTTCCGTATCCTGCCGCACGGTGGTCAGCGTGGGCCTGAGGGCCTGGCTGAGGACTGCGCCGTCATACCCTGCGATGCTGATATCATCCGGTATGGAAAGTCCCATGCCTTCCAGCTGGTTGCGTCCTCCCAGAAGCGCGATATCATCCGGGTAGATGATGCAGGTCGGCGGATCTTCAAGCTTCATGAGTTTTTCCGTGACTTTCGCGCAGGAATCCGGATCATGATACCAGGACGCCTGTACATATTCGTCCGGAACCGTGATCCCGAACTCTTTGCAGGTCCGGTAAAAGCCGGCGATCCGGTTCCTGGTCACGGAAGTGTCTCCGCCGTAAATATATGCGATCTTCCTGTGTCCCTGTTCGCATATATAGGTCACAAGCTCGGTCATACCCAGCACATTGTCCGAGATCACAGCGCCGCAGCGGTCAAAGATATGATCCACCGTGACGATGGGGATCCCGCTGTGGATCAGTTCCAGGATGCCGGGGTCGAAGAAATCCACGCAGGCAATGACGACGCCGTCGCATTTCCGGTATCTGCAGTGCTCCAGGTATGACATCTGCTGTCCGCCGATATTCTGGCTGATGAACGTAATATCATATCCGCTCCGCTCCGCTTCGACCTTCAGGCTGTTCAGCACCGCGGAAAAGTATTCATGCATAAGGCCGCTGGATACCGCATCCGCGAAAAGCACGCCGATGTTATTCGAACGGTTGGTCTTCAGCATCCGGGCAGCGGCGTTCGGAGTATAGCCGAGTTTCCGGGCAGCGGCGAAAACGTTTTCAACCGTTGCGGGGCTGATATCCGTGTACCCGTTAAAAACTTTGCTGACAGTTGCAGGCGATACACCGCATTCTCTGGAGATATCCTTAATTGTGACCACTGTTATGATCTCCTTTTTCCGAAATCGATTTCGTTTTTATTCATTATAATTGCCGTCTTTATTCCCGTCAAGTGCAATTTTCCCGGTCTTCATGTTCTCCGGTACAAAAAGAGGTTTTCCTTGATATTTCTCTTCAGCTTGTATATACTTGTTACAGAACTGCATGCCCCGCATGGAGCAATAAGTGGAGATCCTTCTCCATGAATGTGCGGAATGCGGGAAGATGGTGAGATTGCAAAGCACGGAACCATCCGGAATCTGCTTTTGGCGGCTTTATCATAATATGAGCTGCAGGAATCACATATAGAAACAGGAGATCAGATATGAACGAGTACGATCCTATTCACGGACAGGAAACATCACAGGAACATTCTCACGATCATGAGCACCCCCATGATCACGAACATCCCCATGACCATGAGCACCCCCATGATCACGAACATACACACGATCATGAGCACCCCCATGATCATGAACATCCCCATGACCATGAGCATCCCCATGATCATGAACACCCTCATGATCATGCGCATACCGGCGCGGATACATTGACCGCGGTGCTCGGCTATATGCTGGACCACAATATCCATCACTGCGAGGAACTGAAGGGGATCTCCGGAAAGCTGGCCGCGGAAGGCAGGGCGGAAGCTGCGGATATCCTGCTGGAAGGCACCCGGCTTTTCGACCAGGCAAATGAGAAACTGGCCGCGGCGCTTGCGCTTCTGAAAGACTGACCCCGGTGATTTTCAAGGAGGGATCTTTGTATGTGTTTATCAAATGTATTTTTAGTTTCTGACGAGGATGAGACCCTGGTCCTGGAATACGCCAGCAGTGTGGATGTTGACGGGGATCAGATCAAGCTGACGGACGTGATCGGACAGGAGATCACTCTGACCGGAACCATCCTCAGCGTAGACCTGATCAAAAATCAGATCAAGGTTAAGGCGGGCTGATGGATCAGCCCGGATCCTGCGGGCAGCAATGCCCGCTTTTTGTTTCAGAGAAAGGATGATGCATGCCCTCAAATCGCGAAAAACTTGTTTCTTCATTTGCCCAGCTGAATATGAAAGCGGTTTTGGAAAATACGGAGACGCTTCTTTCCTCCGGTGTCCCGGGGGAAGAGATCATCGCGCTTCTTCAGCGCGGCATGGACCTGGTGAACAACAGCTGCGCCGTGGGAGAATACTTCATTGCCGACCTGATCATGGCAAATCATATTTACAGAGAGGCTCTTGACCGGATCACGCGCGGGCATACCATTGACAGCCGCGGCGAGATCGGAAGGGTGCTGATGGGCACCGTACAGGGCGATATCCATGATATGGGAAAGAATCTGATCGCGCTGCTTCTCAGAAACAGCGGTTTCGGAGTCATCGATATGGGGGCAAGCGTTTCTCCGGAACGCTTCTGTTCCGCGGTGCTGACCTATACTCCGGATATCCTGGTCATTTCCGGAACCCTTTCCGGAAGCGAGATCATGATGGCCAGGACCATTGAAGTGATCGAGAACGCCGGGATCCGGAATACCATCCGCGTCATTCTGGGCGGGAACTGCGTCAATGAACGCCAGGCGCTGATGATCGGAGCTGACGCGTATTCCCGGGATATTCCGGACTGCGTCAGGCTCTGCCGGCAGTACGTACTGGGGGAGGAATGATCATGGAAAGCAATTATGTATACCAGACGATCGCGAATGATCTCCGTTCCGCGATCACCATCGGGAAATACGGTCCGGACGAGATCATCCCTTCGGAAAACACCCTGGCTTCCCGGTATCATACCAGCCGCGTGACCGTAAGAAAAGCCCTCCTGATCCTTGAAAACGAAGGACTGATCCGGCCGCAGCACGGAAAGGGCTATTTCGTCCTCTCTCCGGAATACCGCAGCTTCCAGCTGGATTTCTATGATAAGCCCGCGGGTACCGGCACCCGGTATCTGGAGATCAACGTGCTGCCCGCAGGCCCGGATCTTTCAGGATATCTGGAGGTCGCGGAAGATACGATGCTGGTGGTGATCCGCCGCCTGCTGTTTGAACGCGATATTCCCTCGGCGTACGACGAAAAATTTTTTCCTTATGTAAAAGGAGAGCCGCTCATTGAGCGGGAGCTTCACTACGCGGAGTTTCCGGACGTATTCACGGATCAGTACGTCCCGAGGAAGATCTGGACGAATATGGAGATCCGGACCGGAGAGGCTCCGGACGCGGTCTGTACCGCGCTGGGATGTCCGCAGGGGGAGACCCTGCTTCTGGTCAGGCGGACGGTCCTCGCGGATGAGAATACACCCATCGGCTTCGGCAGGAGGTGGTACGCGCCGGATTTCGGCGTCCTTACCGCAGTATCAAATTTTCGCTCGCACTATTGACTATCCTGTTGCGTTTTTGTTATATTACTTATAGTGTATACAAGAGCGGCCCAACTTGTATATACAAGTTGGGCAAAGAAAGGAAAATATCTCTATGACGCATACGATCGCAGTCGCTGGAAAAGGCGGTACGGGAAAGACCACGTTGAGCGGCTTTTTGATCGACGCACTCGTCCGGCGAAATAACGGGCTGGTCCTTGCCGTAGATGCCGACGCGAACTCGAATCTGAATGAGGTCCTCGGCGTCGATATCGAAGAGACTCTGGGGGATATCCGGGAAGATATCGCCCAGTCCGGCATTTCCGCGGAGCCGAAGGTCCCCACGGGCTGGAGCAAGCAGGAATACATGGACTTCCGCTTTAATAATGCCATTGCGGAAGAAGACGGCTTTGACATGCTGGTGATGGGCAGGACCCAGGGAAAGGGCTGCTACTGCTTCGTGAACGGGCTCCTGCAGGCCGAGATCTCGAAGTTCGCGAACAATTACCGCTATATCGTCGTTGACAACGAAGCAGGCATGGAACATATCAGCCGCGGCATCCTGCCGAAGATCGACACGCTGCTTCTGGTCTCCGACTGTTCCAGAAGAGGGATCCAGGCCGTGGGCAGGATCGCGAAGCTGGCTAAGGATCTGGGCCTGACGCCCGGTACAGTGGGGCTCATCGTGAACCGGGCGCCGGATGGAGAATTAAACGACGGCATCCGCGAAGAGATCGAACTGCAGGGACTGGATCTTCTGGGCGTGGTTCCTCACGATGAGATGATCTATGAATTTGACAGCGCAGGAAAGCCTACGGTCCTGATCCCGGAGTCCGCGCCTGTCAGAAAGGCGTTCGACGCCATTATCAGTAAACTGAACTTCAATTAAAATAACTGAGAGGAGTTTCATTTCAAACTATGGACGTTAATTTCTTCACCACAGTTGAACGCATGGAAGAGGTCTCGGATCGTCTTCTGGAGACTGCGAAGAAGGTCGGAATCGACACCTGGGAAGAGAGAAAGAAAAACCAGACCCCTTCCTGCTATTTCGGAGAGGGCGGCGTCTGCTGCAAGATCTGTTCCATGGGTCCCTGCCGCATTACGCCGAAAGCCCCCAAAGGGATCTGCGGAGCTACCGCAGATACGATCGCCGGCAGAAATTATCTTCGGATGGTAGCCGCCGGCGCGGCCACGCACTCCGACCATGGCCGCGAGATCTGCCGTGTGCTTTACAATTCAGACCCCAACGGCAGCTATAAGATCACTGACGTTGCAAAACTTGAAAAAATCGCGAAAGAATGGGGCGTGGAGACCGAAGGCCGCGACATTTACGACGTTGCCCATGAAGTTGCCTACAAAGGTCTGATGGAATACGGCAAGCCCTTCGGCAAGCTCAATTTCCTGGAGCGCGCGAATGAAGAACGGAAGAAAGTCTGGGAAGAACAGGACGTGGAACCCGGCGCCGTGGATAAGGAAGTCGTCAAAGCCATGCATATGACGCATATGGGCAATACGGCGGACGCGGAAGCGCTGGTCCATCAGGGCCTCCGCACCGGTATGAGCGACGGCTGGGGCGGCTCCATGATGGGTACCGAATTTTCCGACGTGCTTTTCGGGACCCCGATGCCCAGAGATACCGAAGCCTTCTTCGGCGTGCTGGAAAAGGAAATGGTCAACATCATCGTCCACGGCCATGACCCGGCCATGTCGGAAATGATCGTACAGGCTGCGGAAGACCGGGATCTCCAGGAATACGCCCGTTCCGTCGGCGCGAAGGGCATCAACGTCTGCGGCCTCTGCGGCACTGCGAACGAAGTAGCCATGCGCCACGGCGTCAAGATGGTAGGCAACTTCCTGCAGCAGGAAAAAGCGCTGCTTACCGGCGTGATCGAAATGATGGTGGTGGACGTGCAGTGCATCTTCCCCGCCCTCGGACCCTTAAGCGAATGCTTCCATACGCATTTCATTACCACCTCTCCCATTGCCCGTATTCCGGGCTCCCGCTACGTGCAGTTTAATACGGCCGAAGCGCGGGAACAGGGACGTACCCTGGTGCGTGAAGCCATCGACAACTTTAAAAACAGAGACGAATCAAAGATCTACGTACCGGAAGACAAGCAGAAAGCCAACGTGGGCTATTCCTGCGAAGCCATCCGCAAGTGTCTGGACGGCGTGACCAACAGCCATCTGGACGAACGCGATACCTATAAGCCTCTGATCGACTGCATCAAGGCCGGCGTGATCCGCGGCGCAGTCGCCATGGTCGGCTGCAATAACCCGAAGGTCCGGCCGGACTACGCGCATATCGAGATCATGAAGAAGCTCCTGAAGAACGACATCATCATCGTCGTCTCCGGCTGTTCCGCTCAGGCTGCCGCGAAATACGGGCTGATGGACAAACGGGCCAAGGATTTCTGCGGCGCGGGACTGAAGCGTGTCTGCGAGCTGGTCGGCATCCCGCCGGTGCTCCATATGGGTTCCTGCGTAGATATCAGCCGTATGATGCTTCTTGCGACGGGCATTGCCAAAGACTGGGGCATCGACGTGCCGCAGGTGCCGGTCGTGGGCTGCGCGCCTGAATGGATGAGTGAAAAAGCCGTTTCCATCGCGAACTACGTGGTGACCACCGGTATCGACACCTATCTGGGCGTTTCGCCCCAGGTCTCCGGCTCCGCGCAGATGATGGAACTCATCACGGAAGGGACCCGCAAGATGGTAGGCGGCGGTTTTATCATCAATACGAATCATGAAGAGCTCGTGGATGCGATGATCGACGGCATTGAGAAGAAGCGTGCCGCCCTCGGCATTTAAGGCGGCTCTATGAAAATAGCTGTAACCGGTAAAGGCGGTGTGGGAAAGACCACCTTTGCCGCGGTTCTCGCAAGGCTCTACGCTTCAGAAGGAAGGACCGTACTTACGGCAGACGTGGACCCGGACTCCAACCTGGGACTGGCTCTCGGATTTTCTCAGGAAGAACTTCAGGAGATCGTCCCGGTCTCCAAGATGCGCGAGCTGATCGCGCAGCGCACCGGGGCCTCCGGCGACGGCCTGGGCAAGTTCTTCAAGATCAACCCCAAGGTGGATGATATCCCGGAGAAATTCGCGAAGGAAAAGAACGGCGTGCGGATGCTGGTCATGGGCACGGTAGAGACCGGGGGCGCCGGCTGCGTCTGTCCGGAGCACGTGGTGCTCCGGCGCCTGATCTCCCACCTCATCATTCAAAGAGACGAGGTGGTCATCATGGATATGGAAGCCGGACTGGAGCACCTGGGCCGCGGGACCGCGGACAGTATGGACCGGTTTATCGTGGTGGTGGAACCCGGCGCGAGAAGCGTCCAGACCTGTCACCAGATCCGGAAGCTCGCGGATGATCTCGGGATCCGGAAGGTTTCCGTGGTCGCGAACAAAGTCCGGGACGCGCAGGATGAGGAATTCCTGAAACGCGAGATCCCCCCGGGGGATCTTCTCGGAATGATCCATTATTCTTCCGAAGTCGCGGCAGCCGACCGGGACGCCGTATCGCCTTATGACGCAGCCCCCGGAACCGTGGAAGAGATCCGGAAGATCAAGCAGATTATAGATAAAGAAGAGGTATAAATAATTATGGTGGGATTATTTGACAGAGCATTCAAAGGCTCAGATGAGATGTATGCCCTCGCGGAAAAAGCGCTGGCCGAAGCTCTTGCCACACATGATGAGAGCACCCCTGCGGTTTTCCCGAACACCGCGTACTATGCGGCGTGCATCTACGAGTATACGGGCATCAAGGTGATGACCCTTGCCGACCTGAAGGCGGCGATGGAGCCGATCCGCGCGATGATGACGCGCAATTACCGTACGCACGACGTATTTACCTCCGGTATTGCGACCGCCATGGCTGCAGAAGTGATCGAGCTTTGCAAATATCTGGATAC
>CADCQD010000094.1 GCA_902803485.1 uncultured Eubacteriales bacterium
CGGGTCCGTTGGGATCGCCGTTTTTCACAAAATTCATCCAGAAGCCATGGATCACTGCAGCCAGTTTCCGGTCCTCTTCCGTATATGGGAGACGCTGTCCGAAGTCCGGTTCCGCGTCCAGAGTTTCAAAAGCGTACGGGATCTCCGCGCCGTGGAAGGCGCCCGCAGGCCCAAGTCTCCGCGCGAAGACATACTGCCAGACAGGCAGGCCGAAATCCAGCGAACGGATCTTCGCCCAGGCCAGATGCCGCCCGTACCAGTAATCCCGGGCCAGCGCATTGGCTTTTTGATCCAGGCTGCTTTCCCCGGCATAAAGATCCTCCGGGATCCCGAGACGCGCTGTAACTGCCGGGATGTAGGTCTCTGCCGCGCTCCGGCTCCCTTCATCCAGATTGCTGCCGATGATCACGGGAACCGGCAGGCATTCATTTCTCAGCATCAGCTCTCCCTGCCGGTCCGGAAGGAATGCCCCGTCGATCACTGCGGCGCACACATGATGGATCCGCTTCATCATAGGGTCGCCATCCGCGTACAGCTTCGGGAAGGGGATCTTCCGGAACTCATCCAGCGAAGCGCAGCCAAAGCTTTCCGCAAGCTCCCGGCCCCAGATCTCAGCTTCTTCCGCCGGTACGTCGCGCTCCGGCTGGAAAATATCGCCGCTTTGGCAGATCGCCCCATGAAGATATCCCTTTGCTGAAGGCGCGTTCATCATCGCGCAGCAGCTGGCGCTTCCCGCGCTTTGGCCGGATACCGTCACCCGGTCCGGATCACCGCCAAACGATGCTATATTCTCATGGATCCACCGGAGGGCCGCCAGCTGGTCCCGGTGGCCGAAGTTTCCCACGAAGCCGTTCGGATCCTCCATACGCATATCCGGATGGCACATAAATCCGAATACGCCTACCCGGTAACCGACAGTCACGAGGATCACACCATCCCGGGCGCAGGCCTTTCCGTCGGTCAGCGGGCTGTCCGAATTACCGGCCTGCAGCGCGCCGCCGTAAAACCAGACCAGCACGGGGCACGGTCCTTCCGGCTCAGCCGGCGCCCAGATATTCAGGTAGAGGCAATCCTCGCTCATCATATGCTGTTCCAGCCTGCTCCCCGCAAAAACCGTCTGTACCGGCATGGGAGGTGCGGTAAACGCGTCCCTGACACCCCTCCATGGAATGGCCGGTTCAGGTTCCCGCCAGCGCAGATCTCCCACAGGCGGCGCCGCAAACGGCACGCCCATGAAAATGAGGGTGCCGTCCTCCTGGCGGCCTCTCAAAAGCCCCTGCTCCACCTCAATGATCTTATTCTCCATCCATGCTCTCCTGTTCATGCTTTCCAAGAGATACCCGGGATCCCGGATATCCTGTCTGTCATTACTCTCCGAACAACTCCGCGGTCCTGGTCATTCTTTCAGCTACACCGACGCCAAAGGGGCAGCGGCTTTCGCAGCTCCGGCAGCCGATGCATTCGCCCGCATGATGGGTAAGCGCGCGGTAATGCTCCCGGAGAGATTCCGGAACCTCCGGCTGCATGACCGCCAGGTCGTAAAGCTTATTGACCATTGCAATGTCGATATCCATCGGACAGGGCTTGCAATGCCCGCAGTAGGTGCATTCTCCTCCCGGGAAGGTATGTTTCGGCGCGCCGGCCAGGACGCTGCCGTAATCCTTCGCCGCGTCATCCGAAGTCTCGTACTGCACCGCGGCGTCTACCTGTTCAGGCGTATCGTATCCGCAGAGCACGGAGCATACACCCGGCTTTGTCAGCGCGTAATGGATGCACTGGACCGGTGTCAGCGCCGCACCGAAGGGAGAACGTTCTTTATCAAACAGCCTTCCGCCCGCAAAAGGTTTCATGCAGGTGATGCCTACGTCGTTCTGTTCGCAGATCTTATACATCCGGACCCGGACCGGATCCACGCCTTTCAGGCTGTCCTCGTAGGTATCCGCGAAATAATTGTCAATATTATCTGTGGGCGGCATCAGGTCAAAGGCCGGATTCACGCTGAACAGGATCATTTCGATCCAGCCGCATTCCGCAGCCTTGATAGCGATCTCCGGATTATGGGTGGACAGTCCGATATGCCGGATCTTTCCCTGGGCTTTCAGTTCCATTACATAATCTCTGTACGCGCCCGGATTGGAAACGACCTCCCAGTCACTCTCAAGGTCCACGTAATGGATCATTCCCAGTTCGACATAGTCCGTCCCGAACCGTGTCAAAAGGTCCTCAAACGCGATCCGGCACTGCTTAACGTCCCGGGTCCTGGTATACTGTCCGTTCTGATACGTGGATCCGATATGCCCCTGGATATACCATCCTTCTTTGTCCTCTTTGATCGCTTTTCCGATAATATCCCTGGATTTCGGGTCCGGCATCCAGCAATCCAGGATATTGATGCCCTGTTTGTGCGCGTATTTCAGCAGTTCCACGGACTCGCTTTCCTCATGCCTCTCCAGCCATTCCCCGCCGAAACCGATCTCGCTGACCATCAGGTCCGTCTTTCCCAAACGTCTGTATTCCACGATCGATCCTCCTTCATATGTTTTATAAAAGTCTTTTAAACGTCTCCAGCAGGCTGTACATCTGATAACTCAGAAGCCAGCACGCGTCATCATATTCCGGTGCTTCATCCTTGATCATACGAAGCAGCGGTACGATATCGCGCTCCGTTTCTTCCACATATTCCGCCATACGGTCTCTGGTAAAACCCAGCGCCATATTGGAGAGGTTGTTCACCCGGTCAAAGCATTTGACTAAAGCAGCCAAGCCGCATGCCGCGGAAAGATCCGCCGGCCTGCCGCTCTTTTTATAAATGTTTCTGTCACATTTACAGTATACACGAATCCTTCTGCCGGTACAATCATATATCACCGGGAACCGTTAAAAAACACAGATAAATTCTCTGAAAAAACATATTTTTTTAACAGATCAGGGTTATAATATACTGTATTCATTCCAGGAGTGTTTTATGCTGAGTCTGATCAATATCAAAAAACAATACCGGACAGGGTCTTTGGTCCAGCAGGTACTGAACGGCGTTTCGCTCAACCTGCGGGACAATGAATTCGTGTCCATTTTAGGGCCTTCCGGTTCCGGAAAAACGACGCTCCTGAATATTATCGGAGGCCTGGACGTTTATGACGAGGGAGATCTGATCATTAACCACGTCTCTACAAAAAACTATAAGGACAGGGACTGGGATTCCTACCGCGCGCATACCATAGGATTCGTTTTTCAGAGTTACAACCTGATCCCGCATCAGACCATTCTGAAAAATGTTGAACTGGCCCTGACGATCTCAGGCCTGACGAAACGCCAGCGGAAGGGCAAGGCGCTGGAAGCGCTTACGGAGGTGGGCCTCGCGGAACACGCGCATAAGAAACCGAACCAGCTGTCCGGCGGGCAGATGCAGCGTGTCGCGATCGCAAGGGCGCTGGTCAATAATCCGGATATCCTTCTTGCGGATGAACCTACCGGCGCGCTGGATTCCGAAACGTCCATCCAGGTCCTGGAACTTCTGAAAAAGGTCGCGAAAGACCGGCTGGTGGTCATGGTCACTCACAATCCTGAACTGGCTGAACGCTACTCTACCCGGATCGTCCAGCTGAAGGACGGACAGATCATCTCGGATTCCGATCCCTTTTACGATGAGCCGGACGCGGAAAAAGTTACCGGCAGGAATCTGGGAAAGGCAGGCATGGGACTGCTCACGGCCATGCAGCTCAGTTTCAATAACCTCTGGACGAAAAAGACCCGGACGCTTCTGGTCGCTTTCGCGGGATCCATCGGCATTATCGGCATCGCGCTGATCATAGCGCTTTCCAACGGCGCCAATGCCTATATCCGCGGCGTTGAGGAAAAAACGCTTTCCGAATATCCTTTGAGTATCACTAAATCCTCCGTGGATCTGTCCTCCATGATCGACACAGATTCCGAAGAAACGTCTGTCTCCAGAGAGTTCGAAGACGGACGGATCTATGAAATGCCGCTGATCTCCAGCCTGTACGGTACCGTACAGGAGAACGATCTTCGTTCGCTGAAGGAATATCTCGACAGCGGAAAAGGCAATATTGAAAACAGTGTACGCGCCATAGAGTATGTTTACAGTATAACGCCGTATATATACAGGATCGACGGCAACACCGCCCGGCAGGTATCTCCGGACAGCATCATGACCTCCACGGGCCTGGAAAGCTTTTCCCAGATGTTCGGAACGTCCACTTATTCCAGTGTATTCAATCCGCTGCCGGAGGACAGATCCCTGTATATGGATTCCTATGAGCTGGTGGCCGGCCACTGGCCGGAGGATGATCATGACCTGGTACTGGTCCTGAGCGGCCGGAATATGCTTTCCGACCTGACGCTGTACCATCTGGGCCTGAAGAATTCAGATAATCTGGACAAGATGCTGGAGACCTATCAGTCCGGCAGCATTCAGCAGATCGAACTGGAAGAAGCCTCCTCGTGGCTCGCGGAAGATATCCTGGGAACGGAATTCAAGCTGGTCCATGCCAGCAGTATTTACGCCTATGATCCGGAGGTCGGCATGTGGATCGCGCAGACCGGCAGCGCGAAGCAGGTGCTGGAACTGGCAAAACAAGGCGAAACTCTGGTCGTAAACGGGATCATCCGCCATACCGGAGATGATTCCAGCGCGATCCTCACGCCGGGAATCGCGTATCCCAGCGCGCTGACCTATCACATCATGTCGACTGCGGCAAAAAGCGAGATCGTAAAAGAACAGCGTCAGAAACCGGACGTCAATGTGTTTACCGGAAAGCGGTTTGATGAAGAGGCCGGCGAATTTGATCTGGCGTCGCTTTTTGAGATCGACGAGGACGCGGTCCATGAACTGTTCAAATTTGACGCGGCAGATATTGCCGCGGACAGCAGCGCGTTTGAAAATATGGATTTTGATCTCGGAACTACAGATCTGGGTTCCATGATCGACACCACTTCCCTTTCCGGCATTTTCAACGATCTGTCGGCAAACGGTATCGACCGGGCTTTTGAGGGGGTGGCCGTAGACATCAGTACTGAAAAAATGACGGCGCTGTTCCAGCAGCTGTATGACGGTTTTTCCGTCTACGCCTCCGGAGATCCCAGGACAGATATCACCAGTCTTCCCGACGCCCTCCGGACGTACTTTACTACGGAGGAAGCTCTGTCGATCTTACGGAGCGCGCTTAATGAACGGATCAGCGGAAGCGCTGCCGCTCTTCTCGAATCCGAGGAGTTCAGGGCTGCTTTTGTTTCTCTTCTGACAGGTTACTTTAATTTTGTCTCTTCGGGAGAACTGACAGAAGAGGAACTGGCAAACAGTGTGATTTTATATCTTGAGACAGAAGAGGCCGCCGCCATCCGGGCGGAACTGGTCCGGATCTCGTCGGAGATCATCAACAGTTCCGTTACCGCGGATGAATTCCTTCAGAGTGTTTACAGCCAGCTGACGGATTCCTATGATGTATACGCGGACCAGAACAATTTGCCGGTCCCTCAGGAGATCGCGTCCGCATTCACAAACTATATGAATTCAGACAGCGCCCGGGCAATACTGAAGTCCGCGGCCTCGGACATGATCGATATGCAGAGACTGCAGTCCAACCTGAACGGTATCGCGGCGGAAGTCGGCGGGCAGATCGGGTCGCTTCTGAGCGGCCAGATCGTCAGCGCCATGACCCAGATCGGTACACAGATCGCCGGGCAGATCCAGAGCGCGATCACAACGATGATGTCCGGTTATATGGATAATCTTTCTTCGGGCTTCAATCTTTCCATGGACTCCCTGGAAGACCTGGTCAGCGTGAATATGACTGCGGAATCCATGAAGGAAATGCTGGCGGCGCTGTACTCCGACTCAAAACTTTCCGTTAAGAAAAACCTGAAGACCCTGGGTTACGCGGACCCCAGGGATCCGGAAACCATTACCTTCTATCCGCTGGATTTTGAGAGCAAGAACAATGTGATCCGGATGCTGGACGAGTACAACCGTGAGATGTCTGACGCGGGAGATACGGATAAGGTCATCAATTTCTCAGATACGGTAGGTTCACTGATGTCTTCCGTAACAAAGATCATAGACATCATCGGATACGTCCTGATCGCGTTCGTCGCGATCTCCCTCATCGTATCTTCCATTATGATCGGCGTGATCACATACATCAGCGTTCTGGAACGCCGCAAGGAGATCGGCATCCTCCGCGCCATGGGTGCCAGTAAGAGGAATATAACCCAGGTCTTTAATTCCGAGACCATCATCACAGGCTTCCTTGCGGGACTCATCGGCATTCTGCTGACGGTCCTGATCCTGATCCCCGGAAACGCGATCCTCCAGCATGTGACAAAACAGCCGGTCCGCGCTTTCCTTCCGGAATCGTCCGCACTGCTTCTGATCGCGCTGAGTGTGATCCTTACGACCATCGGCGGGCTGATCCCGAGTAAAGGCGCGGCGCGCCAGGATCCGGTAGTTGCTTTACGAAGCGAATAGAACGGATAAATAATTAAGAGGCATGTTCCTGCCGGATCTTTACCAGCGGGTTCATGCCTCTTTTTTCTTTTCCTGGAAGATCACCGAAAACTCCGTACCTTTTCCGGGTTCGCTTTTTACGGTGATCTCTGCTCCATGAGTCTCCGCGATCCGTTTGGAGATCGGAAGACCCAGACCTGTTCCGGCGTCGCCTTTTGTGGTATAGAATGGTTCGAAGATCCTGGAAAGCTCCTCGCCGGTCATTCCCTTTCCAGTATCCTGGAACACCACGGTCACTTTCCCGTCCCGGATCCCGGTATGGATCTTCAGAATGCCGCCGTCCCGCATGGCCTGGAAAGCGTTCAGGACAATATTCAGGAACATCTGGATCAGCTGCATCCGGTCGCCGTAGATACACGGTTCCGGACAATTCAGTGACTCCTGCACCTCCACAAAGCTCGGTACCGCGGGCTTCGCCATCAGCCTGACGTCTTCTATGACTGTATCCGGAGAAAGGTACTGGAAGCTGGCGGAATCCGTTACTCTGGAGAAGGATGCCATCCGCGCGATCAGCTGTTTCGCCCGGGAGGACGCGTTATAGATCTCAGAAAGATTCTCCGCAAGCTCTTCATTCTCATCGGTGAGATCCGCGATGGAAAGCGCGCTGTAACCCATGATCGGCGTCAGAAGGTTGTTAAACTCATGCGCGATGGACGAAGTCAGAACACCGATCGTCTCCAGCCGTTCTCTCTGCTCCAGGATCTGTGTGTTCCTCAGGCGCTCTTCTGTTTCCCGGTTCAGCTCGTTCAGTTCTCTTGCCTTTTTTTCGTGTATCAGATTTCTTCTGTAGATGAACTGGAACAGAATAAACAGGAATAAAAGACCGAGCATGATCAGCAGCATGATGCTGACCGTTCGCCTCGAGGTCCGGATATTATCCATCATAAACTCTGTATAATCCACGGCTACGCCTACGGCAAACCTTCCGTTCATGCTCTGGCCGGAAGGGATCAGCGCGATACCAAGATCATGCCGGTCCCCTGCTTCGTCAAAATACACACAGTAGCGGGTCTCCGGCTGTCCGTTTTCTTCAATACTGCTTACGGCATTGATGATCTCCGAATCCGCGCTGCCGGCTCCGGAGAGGTTTTCCGACCGGAGGCTTCCGGCTTTTTCCGTTACCAGGGTCCCTGTGCTTACGTCATACAGGATCACGATCGCGCCGTCCGACAGTACCGGTTCGCTCATATTCGCGAGTACCGGTTCCACCGTAAATACGGAAACATATTCTATATCATTTTCAAGAGAAGTTTCGGAAAAAGCAAAGCAGGGATGATTGTCCCGGTCTCTGATGAGGGAAAAACGGTTCCGGGTGCCGGAAGGAAGTTCCTCCGAAATGGCGCCGCGGTTTCCGGGACAACGGATCAGTTCTTCTCCGCCAGTGAAGACCACCGTTTCGATGGCATATTCAGAACGGCAGAGGATGGATTCCCGTATTGCTCCCGCCAGCGCTTCCGTGTCTCCTGTCGCGACGTACTGCGCTTCACCTTCCCGCACTGCATCGGCATGTACCGCGCCGGAAATGGTGGAATGGATGATCCGCATACGCCGGACGATATCCGAATCCGCGGTTCCCGCCTGTTCCTGCAGATGCCGGTCTTCCGCCTCATTGATATGTTTCTGCGCGTTTTCGATCTGATACCATATCAGGAACAGTCCTGAGATGACCATAATAAAAATCAGGACGGCAGCGATATTGGAAAATAGCTTATTGTATTTCTTCATGAGGATTCCGGAATGACGAATCTGTAGCCGATCCCGCGGATATTCTGGATAAATCTGGGACTCTGAGGATTGTCCTCGATCTTCGAGCGAAGACGGTTGATGTAGACCATGACCGAATTTTCATCTGTCAGGGGATCGCCCCAGACCAGGTCATAGATCATTTCTTTGGAAAACACACGGTTGACGTTATCCAGGAAAAGCTTCATAATGGCATTTTCCTTGCCTGTCAGATCGATCTCCGTTCCGTTTTTAAAAAGGCGGAACGTACTTAAATGATAAGTAAACGGACCGACGGTCATATACTGTTCCGCGGCGCCGTCCTGATAATGGGAGCGCCGGATCAGCGCCTTGGCTTTCGCGCCGAGGATCACCGGATTGAACGGCTTTGTAATATAATCATCCGCGCCTATATCCAGCCCGTAAAGCGTGTCATACTCTTCTTTCCGCGCGCTGATCACGATGATCGGCAGACTCTGTCCGCTTTTCCGCACACGCTGGATCACTTCGAATCCGTCAATGCCCTTCAGATTGATATCCAGGAGGATCAGCGCGTAGCGGAATTCACCGATCCTGGCAATGGCTTCTTCCCCGCTTTCCACGGTATCCGCTTCATAGCCATAGCTGCGGACAACTTTTCCCAGCATGGTCAGTACGGCTTCATCGTCGTCAACGATCAGGATCCGGTCTTCCATTTCTGTCCTCCCCTTTCCGGCAAGCATCTTATTTCAGCAGATCTTCCGTCAGCTCCGCCAGTGAATCAATACAGGCGTACAGCCTGCCGCGCGTCTCAGGATCCGGCTGGTCCTGATCCGGTACCATAATGACCCGGAGCCCGGCACGGTACGCGCTTTCCACGCCGTTCGGAGCGTCTTCCACCGCCGCGCATTCCTCCGGTTTCAGGGAAAGTTCCCGGCAGGCGAACTCATAGACGTCCGGGGAAGGCTTTCCGCGTTCAACCTGTACCGCAGAGATCAGCCGGTCAAAATACCCGAGAAGGCCGACTTTTCCGAGATAACGGGTGGTGCGTTCCAGATCGGATGAAGTAGCGACCGCGAGGATCACCCCTCCCTCTTTGAGCCGTCTGAGACATTCCTCCGCGCCGGGTTTTGCCCTGAGGCCGTCTTTCAGGTACTCTTCCATGATCTCCTTCCGGACAGCCTTGACTTCCGCGCTCGGATAATCTTCTCCGAACAGGCTTCTGAGATACTGCGGCTGATACGGCTGTCCGAGAGAACGCAGCTTCAGCGCCTGTTCATCTGTCATATGATATCCGAAACGGGCGGCTGCCTCCGGCCATGCCTTTCTGAAATATGTTTCTGTATCGATCAGCGTTCCATCCATATCAAAAAGGACAGCTTTGATCTTGCGAAGTTCCTTTTCCATTCCCGGTCACTCCCTGTTCAGAAAACCTTCAATGATCCTGCCAGCGCGTTCCAGCCCTTCTTTGTCTGCTTCAGAAAAGCGGTCCGGTACAGGGCTGTCGATGTCCAGTATCATTACGACTTTTCCGTTTTTATCATGAATAGGCACCGTGATCTCCGACGCGGAGGCGCTGTCACAGGCGATGTGCCCGTCAAAGGCGTGCACATCCGGCACCACCAGAGTACGGTCATCCCTGAGGCAGGTCCCGCAGACCCCGGCGCCAAAGGCGATCCTGACGCAGGCAGGCCGTCCCTGGAACCAGCTGAGGATCAGGTCATCTCCTTCACGCACATAAAAGCCAGCCCAGTTCAGAGCTTCGATGTTTTCATACAGGTATGCCGCCGTATTCGCGAGATTTGCGCTGATATAGGGCACGTCTTCCGTCATTGCCGAAAGATCATCACATAAGGCTTCATAATCCGTAAAATATGCCATTTTGATCCCCTTTTCAATCCTGTACGTCCACGATGACTTTCATGGTCTTCTCACGGTTAGCGTCAATATATTCATAGGCCTTCAGGAAATCCCGGAAAGCAAAATGCCTGCTCATCAGGGGCTTCAGACGGATCTTTCCTTCCGAAACCAGGCGGATCGCGTCCGCGTAATCCTCATGGCGGTACATCATGGAAGTATTCAGATCCAGTTCGGAGTCATTCAGTTTCGCCAGATCCACGTCCGCGCGGCTGCCGAATACCGCCACAAGGATCAGCGTGCTTCCCTTTCTGGCATTCTGAATGGCCTGCTCCATCGTGGTATTATTTCCTGCGCAGTCATAGATCACATCCGCTTTGTCCGGCCCGAAGGCTTCTGAAAAAGCTGCCGCGAAATCATGATCACGCGTATTTACAACGACATCCGCGCCAAGTGACCTGGCCAGCTCCAGACGGTAATCACTCACATCCGTCATCATCACAAACGACGCGCCAAGTGCCTTTACCGACTGCAGGAGCAGGATGCCGATGGGGCCCGCGCCGAGGATCAGGACCTTGGCACCGCTGATCTCAGGGAAACGTTTTGCCGCGTGTACCGTGACCGCCAGGGGCTCGATCATCGCGCCTTCGTCCAGTGTCATGCCCTCCGGAAGCACGTCGATCTTTGACGCGTCGACCGCGAAATATTCGCTGCCTGCGCCGGTAGTCTGGAATCCCATGACTTTCAGATGCTCGCACAGGTTGTATTTCCCGTGCCGGCAGGGATAGCACTCGCCGCAGAAGACCTGGGGCTCGATCGTCACATACTGCCCGGGCTGAAGATCCGGCGCCGGCGTCCCGTCGGGGTATACCCGGTGCCCGTTGACTGCTTCTCCCACTTCTTCGATAATGCCTGAGACCTCATGTCCCTGAGTGACAGGATATCCGGTATAGGGATGTGTGCCGTGATATACATGGATATCAGATCCGCAGATGCCGATCCGCATCATTTTCACCAGTACCTCGTTCTCACGGATCACCGGCCTGTCTGTTTCCTTAAAGATGATCCGGCCCGGATTCGTCATGATTTCCTGAAGCATTTTATTTCTCCTTTACTTTTCTTCGTGCGATCCAGTAAAGTACCAGACCCAGACATAAAACTGCGCCAAGAGCGGCATAATAGATATTTTCATTTGGTACAAAAGACATCGTACCATCATCATTCCTGATCCTGTCCGCGTTTTTCAGGACCAGCGCGCCGATGAAAGGCCCGATGATCCCGGGGATCAGGACCTGTGCCGTAATGCGGATGCCCTGGATCATGCCTGTGCGGTTCTCAGGAGTAAGGTCACGGATCGCGGCGCCAAAAACCGCCATGCCCGTCAGGTCTCCGGCCATCATGAAAAAGGAACCCAAAAATACCATGGGCACACTTTTGAAAAACGCGAGCATCAGGTATCCGCAGGCCAGCATCAGGACCGGCGGGATCACACTTCGGATAAAGCCCGCGGAATCATAGATCCTTCCGTAAAAAAACGTTGCCGCGGATGCCAGAATGATGGCAGGCGCCATGATCAGCACATAGTTTTTCATCTGCAGCGTGACGGTATAATACAGGATCAGATAAGGCATGAAGATCTGGACTGATATTCCGAAGATCGTAAATGCCAGAAGCACCAGGTACAGTTCCCGGTGCGCGCGGACAGTTTCCGGGCGGAAGCCGTACAGAACATTGGAAATATAGTTTTTATTCGCGCTGGTATCTACCTTGCTGTCTTCCATCAGGAAGATGCCTGAAACTCCGATCAGGAGCACCAGCACGCCGGTCAGGCTGTAGATCAGCGTCCAGCTGGAGGCTTTATCAAGGTCAAAACTCATAAATCCGCCGAATACCACGAGCACCGCAAGAAGCGGCATCATGGAATTGACGCCTTCTACCCGGCCGCGGCTTCCGGGATCCACAGCTTCCGTAAGCCAGGCATTGAAGCAGGCATCATTCGCGGAGGAGCCGAAGAAGGTCATGACGCAGTCCATAATAATGACCGCGGATACACCGGCAGACGCTAAAGACACCGCGTGCGGGAAAAGCCCGCTGATGACGTCGGTCCGGATCATGGCGAATATGAGGATCGAGACGCCCCATAGGATATAGCCCATGCAGATGAAGATCTTGCGCTTCCCCGCCTTATCTGAAAAAGCGCCCACAAAAAGAGTGGTCAATGTTGCCGTGACCGCGGACAGCGCGACCATGAGAGAGATCTCTCCCGCCTCCGCGCGGAACATTTTATAGATGAACACGTTGAAATACATGTTCTCGATGACCCAGGCGATCTGTCCCGTCAGACTGAAGATCACCATGACCGCCCAGAACCTGCCTGAAAGCTTTTCCCTCATGTTCCCTCCGTGAAACACCTGCCGGGGAGCCGGTCTGCGACCGTCTCCCCGGGCTTGTTTATATCAGTTCGATCCCCAGGTCTTTACATGCCGTGTCAATGACCCTCAGCAGCTCATCGTCCGTGATGACTGTCACACGGCCATTGTCGTATTCATTGTCGACCCAGACGTGCACACGTTTTACCAGTTCGCTGGCCTTATCCACACGCTTATCCTCCGGAAGCTGGAAATAGGTGTTGATCCAGTGCGCGATGCCCGCGGCTCCGGAAGTATTGCTGACCGCGACGATGGGCGGACGGTTCAGGAACTTTCCCGTATCGAAAATATTATAGATCTCTTCATTTTTCAGAAGGCCGTCCGCGTGTACGCCGGCACGGGTCACATTGAAGTTTTTACCGACAAACGGCGTTCTGGGCGGGATCTCATAACCGATCTCTTTCTCATAATACTCCGCGAGCTCGGTGATCACCCTTGTGTCCATACCGTCGAGGGTCCCGCGAAGCTGCGCGTATTCAAAGATCATGGCTTCCAGGGGCGTATTGCCGGTGCGCTCACCGATACCGAACATGGAGCAGTTGACCGCGCTCGCGCCGTACAGCCACGCGGTGGTGGCATTGGAAACCGCTTTATAGAAATCATTGTGTCCGTGGAATTCCAGATACTCGCTCGGCACACCGGCATGGACCCGGAGCCCGTAGATGATGCCGGGGATGGAACGCGGGATGACCGCGCCGGGATAATTCACGCCGTAGCCCATGGTATCACAGACACGGATCTTCACAGGAAGCTGGTACTGCTGCGAGAGCTTCATCAGCTCCAGGCAGAACGGGATCACAAAGCCGTAGATGTCCGCCCGGGTAATGTCTTCCAGATGGCAGCGCACGCCGATGCCGGTTTCCAGACAGTCGCGCACGATGTACAGATAGTGCATCATGGCCTCGCTCCTCTTCATGTGGAGCTTGTAGAAGATATGATAATCCGAGCAGCTGACCAGGATGCCGGTCTCCGGCATGCCCAGTTCCTTTACGAGCTGGAAGTCCTTTTTGCTGGCGCGGATCCAGCTGGTCACTTCAGGAAACTGGTAACCGCGTTCCATGCACTTGACCACAGCGTCTCTGTCCTTTTTGCTGTAAAGGAAGAATTCACTCTGGCGGATCTTGCCCTGGGGGCCGCCGAGCCTGTGGATATAATCATAGATCGTGACGATCTGCTCTGTGGTATAAGGCGCCCGGGACTGCTGCCCGTCGCGGAACGTCGTATCTGTGATCCAGATATCATCCGGCATGCTGTGGGGCACGACACGGTCGTTGAACGCCACCATAGGGATCTCGTCATAAGGGAACAGATTCCGGAAAACACTCGGTTCGTCAACCTCGACCAGATGATACATATTCTCTTCGATCTGAAGCAGGTTGGTATGGCTGTCACGGAACACTTTTCTTTCAACTGGCATGTTTTTCATCTCCTCTTTGCATGTTACAGAACAGCAGTGCCCGGCCCCGGATCCGGCGCCCCGGCAGTCCTTTCCGCGGCCTCCTCTGCCAGCTTCAGGATCTCTGCGTCCGTATATATGTCTCCCAGCCGGAAAGTCAGGCCGCCGCTCTGTCGGATCCCAAAGAAATCTCCGGGCCCCCTGAGCTTCAGATCCTCGCCGGCAATATAAAATCCGTCATTCGAATCCTGAAGGACCCGGAGACGTTTTTTACTTTCTTCACTGTCCGTAGTATCCACCATGACGCAGTAGGACTGCGCGCTTCCGCGGCCCACGCGCCCCCGGAGCTGATGCAGCTCCGCAAGTCCGAACCGTTCCGCGTTTTCGATCATGATCACCGTGGCGTTCGGCACGTCAATGCCGACTTCGATCACGGTGGTAGATACCAGAACCTGTATTTCATTCGCGGAAAAGGCCTCCATCAAGGCTTCCTTTTCCTCATTTTTCATCTTTCCGTGGAGGTATTCCACCCGGACGTCCGGGGAAAGCGCTTCTCTGAGCTTTTTCGCGTAATCCGCCACATTTTCCCCGTCTGATGCTTCCGATTCCTCCACCAGAGGACAGATCACATATGCCTGATGGCCTTCCCTGACCTGTCTGTCGATAAAGCTCCAGGCCTTTTTCCTGTAATCGATACCGACCAGGGCGTTTTTAATGGGCAGCCTGTCCATCGGTTTTTCATCCATGACAGAGATGCTCAGATCTCCGTAAATGATGAGAGCCAGAGTCCGGGGGATCGGCGTAGCGCTCATGACCAGGACGTGGGGGGAAAGCCCCTTTTCCGAAAGCGCCTTCCGCTGATTGACGCCGAATCTGTGCTGTTCGTCTGTGACGACCAGCGCCAGATCTCCGTAGTGGATCTTGTCCTGGATCAGCGCATGGGTGCCGATCACCATATCTGCCTGATGCGCCGCGATCCTGGCGTACCGCTCCCGTTTTTCCGCTGCCGTCATGCTCCCGGTCACCAGTTCCAGCGCGAGGCCGAGGCCGTATTCCTCGGACAGCGCCCGGAATTTCTCGTAATGCTGGCGCGCCAGCACCTCTGTCGGCGCCATCAGCGCGCTCTGGAACCCGGCCAGCGCGGTCTCGTACATGGCAAGGAACGCTACTATGGTCTTTCCGGATCCCACGTCTCCCTGGATCAGCCGGTTCATTACGGAGGGTCCTGAA
>CADCQD010000095.1 GCA_902803485.1 uncultured Eubacteriales bacterium
AGCGGATATGGAGGAGAAAGGAACTGCAGCAGCGGATATGAAAGCGGAGCCAGATACTTCGGCTGCGGACGTAAAAGCGGATCTGGATAATCTGGCTTCGGACGCAAAAGCGGATCCGGACGCGAAGAAGCTTTCTTTCGGACAGCTGGCAGCCCTGTGCTCGAATCTCGCCAGGGGCTGCGAGAAGCAGTATAAACCCGAGGAGGCAGGACTTTTCCGCCAGCTTGCGGATTATTTCACAGCGATAACGCCTCCGGTCGAGGATGCCACAGTGATGAAGCTCGCGGCGGACCTTACGCGGGACATTGACGGTTATGCGGACGTCCGCGCGGCAGCGGACGCGGCATCGGACAGAGGCGCGGCGAGGGTATGTGTCTGGGGCGAAAAGGTCACCAGAATGCTTTCCTCACTGATCAGCCGCTACCTGAAGGAAGGGGAGCCGATGCTCGCCGGGAAAAACGTCTGGGTGTGCTCGACCTGCGGCTTTGTTTATATCGGCGATGAAGCACCGGAAGCCTGCCCCGTATGCAAAGTTCCGGCCTGGAAGTTTGAAAAAGTGGAAGGGAGGGCGTAACAATGAAGAAGGTTGCGGTTAGAAACTTACGGCTGTGCACAAAAGACTGCCTTTGTTTATATGTTTGCCCTGCCGGCGCGACGGATACCGAGAACAGCATCATTGACGTCAGCAAATGCATTGGATGCGGCGCCTGCGCAGGTGCCTGCCCCAGCGGCGCCATCAGTATGGTTCCCGTGGAATATCCGGCCCAGCAGCCAAAATCAGACGCGGTAACGGCCGTGCTGAAGGACCTGGCGGAAAAGAAAGCGATCGAAGAAAAAACAGCACTTGAGATCGCGGAAAACACAACAAATGACGGCCTCTTCCGGCTGATGCAGGCGGCCGCGAAGTCTGAACGTCTTGTGGCGGAAGACATCATGCGGGAAGCCGGATACATGCTTCCTCAGAGCGGCAATGCCCACGAACTGCTGGAGCAGCTGCTCCGGGAACCGCCCGCCGCTGATTTCCCCGCATCCGCGGCGAAACGTCTGCTGGAGCTGATACCGAATAACGAGAAGGACACCAATAACAATAAGAACACCAATAACGAGAAGAATACCAACCAGGAGGAGAAAACAGAAATGAGTAAGACAAATCGCTATGCAGGCACACAGACCGAAAAGAATCTGGAAGCGGCATTTGCCGGCGAATCCCAGGCCAGAAACAAGTACACCTATTTTGCTTCCGCAGCAAAGAAAGAAGGCTATGAGCAGATCGCGGCCCTGTTCCTGAAGACAGCGGAAAATGAAAAGGAACACGCAAAGATGTGGTTCAAAGAACTGAACGGCATCGGCACCACCGCGGAAAATCTGAAAGCAGCAGCGGAGGGCGAGAACTACGAGTGGACAGACATGTATGAAGGTTTCGCGAAGACTGCGGAAGAGGAAGGATTCCCGGAGCTGGCAGCGAAATTCCGCGCAGTCGCGGCGATCGAAAAGCATCATGAAGATCGCTACCGGATGCTGCTTCACAATGTGGAAACGCAGCGGGTCTTTGAAAAGAGCCAGGTGAAGGTCTGGGAGTGCCGGAACTGCGGACATATCGTAGTTGGGACCAAGGCACCGGAGATCTGCCCGGTATGCGCGCATCCCCAGGCGTATTTTGAGATCAACGCGGAAAATTACTGATCATTGCGCCAGATGCAACCGCCGGTTTCGGAATTGCAAAGTCCGCTTTATGGCATGCTACCCTGTAATCTTGTATGATCAGGCCATCTTAATCGAAAAGGAGTTCTGAAAATGATACTTGCGGAAAAAATCATTGATCTCAGAAAAAGAAACGGGTGGTCTCAGGAAGAGCTGGCAGAAAAGATGGACGTAAGCCGTCAGTCGATCTCAAAATGGGAAGGCGCCCAGTCCGTACCGGATATGGCAAGGATCCTCCGCCTTTCGGAGATCTTCGGCGTCAGTACGGATTACCTGCTGAAGGATGACCAGGAATTTACGGAGCCGGCGGTAGTCCCCGAAACCGGGTCGCCGGAAATACCGGTGTCCATGGAGGAAGCTTCTGATTATCTATTGATCAAAGGAAAAAACGCGGCCCGGGTAGCGCTTGGCGTTCTTCTGAGCGCCCTTTCCCCTGTGATGCTGATCCTTCTGGGCGGCGCGCAGGAATACGGAAAGATCGCGCTTACGGAAGACCAGGCCGGAGGCCTGGGCCTGATCATCCTGATCCTGTTCATTGGCGGAGCGGTCGCCCTGTTTATTACCGCAGGACTGAGGATCAGCAAATATGACTACCTGGAGAAGGAACCCATCGATACGCTTTACGGCGTGAGCGGGATGGTCAATGAACGCAGAGAACAGTTCCGGCCGGTATTTTCCAGGCAGCTGACCATCGGCATCCTGCTATGCGTACTTGCGGTCATCCCCATCGGCCTCAGCCTGATCTTTGCAGGCGATAATGAGTTTCTGCATGTGGCAGCGACAGCGGTGATGCTGGTGCTGATCGCCATTGGCGCAATGCTCATCGTCCGTGCAGCCATCGTCTGGGACGGTTTCCATATCCTTCTGGAAGAGGGCGATTATACCAGAGAAGCGAAGAGGGATCTGACCCTGCACAGCAGTTTCGGAAAGATCTACTGGCTCCTCGCAGTCGCGGGGTACCTTGCCTGGAGCTTTATTTCGAACGACTGGCAGCACAGCTGGATCCTGTGGCCGGTTGCCGGCGTCGCTTACGGCGCGGTCTTTACCATCGCGAAAGCGTTAAGGAATAAGAACGGGTAATCAGCCGGCAGGAGCGGACAAAAGTATCACAGCACAGTCAAGAAAATGCTTGAAGGATACCTTAGAATATGCTATAAAGAATAACGTATTCCAAAAGAAAAGCTGAAGCTTTTCTGATTGCGCTGAAGCGCACGGAGCATGGGATCCCAGCCTGATCCTGCGGATAAGTATTGTAAGAAGACGTATTTTACACGGTCACGCGGATCAGACTTTAGAAACGATCATTCACATATTGATATCGTAGGTCATGAAGGCGTACATTTTTCCTCAGGGGAATCTGTACGCCTTTTTTGCGGCCCGCGATGAGGAAAATCGACGTACGCTGGCGTACGGAGATCTGACGAATGCGTACAATCCCGGAATGCGGCTATATGCCGCTTCCGGTGATTATGTTTTACAAACCGGGCTGAGGATATGGAAGTTTTTCTCTGCCGGAGACAGGAATTACAGCGTATGAATACGGCGGCAAGCCTGAAGCATCATAAAAGAACACAAAAAACCATGATTACGGTCTTAGGGATCAGTGTGATCCTGCTGGCATTCGCGGGCCTGTTCATCGGGTCCTCTCATATGACGCTGGCGGACTGCGTGAACGCCCTGATGAAGAAAGGCAGTGCGGCGCAGGTACGGATCATCTGGAACATCCGGATCCCGCGTGTGCTTGCGGCGGTGATCGCCGGTGCGGGACTGTCCATTTCGGGCCTCATCATGCAGACCAACCTGAACAATCCCATGGCCTCGCCCTCCACGCTGGGCGTATCCAATGCTGCGGTTTTCGGCGCGAACCTGTCCATCATTGCCTTTGCCGGCGGTTTCCTCAGTACCGGCAATAACCTGAACAGCTATCTGGCTGGCGCAAATCCTTATGCCACTTCCGTGATGGCCTTCATCTTTTCTACGCTATCCATTCTGCTGATCCTGGCACTCTGCCGGCTGCGTTCCTTCCAGCCGGGCGTGGTGGTGCTGGCAGGAATTGCCATCGGTTCCATCTGGACGGCCGCGACCACGATCCTGCAGTTCTATGCCACAGACGTAGGGCTGTCTGCCGCGGTGATCTGGACCTTCGGCGATCTGGGCCGCGCCACATACCGGACGGATCTTCTGATGGCCCTGGTGGTGCTGGCGGGTTTTATTTTCTTCTTCATCATGAGCTGGAAATTCAACGCGCTTCTTTCCGGAGACGCTTCCGCGAAGAGCATGGGTGTAAATGTGAATCTGCTGCGGTTCGCGTCGATGCTTGCCGCGTCGGTCATTACAGCCGTCTGTGTTTCATTCCTCGGGATCATCGGTTTTGTCGGCATCATCTGTCCCCATGTGACCAAGCGTCTTCTGGGCCAGGACCACCGGGTCTCGCTGCCCGCGTCCGCTCTGACAGGCAGCATCCTGCTGCTTCTGGCGGATACGCTGTCCCGGAGCCTTGGCAATGGATCCGCGCTTCCCGTGGGTGCCATTACGTCATTTTTAGGCGCGCCGTTCTTCCTGGCAATCATTTTCGGCAGAAGGGAGGGACATATCTGATGCTGGAGATCAAAGACCTGTACTTCCGGTATTCCGGCCGTTCCCCGATGGTGCTCCAGGGCACGGACCTGACGCTTCAGGACGGTGAGATCGGCGTCCTTCTGGGAAGAAACGGTTCCGGAAAGACCACGTTGTTTAAGAATATTCTGGGGATCCGGAAGCCGGAGCGCGGAGAGATCCGCTTTGATGGTGAAGACCTGCTGCGGATGAGCCGGCGGGAACGGGCGAGACGGATCGCGTATGTACCGCAGAATATCCAGTTCGGCGCGCTGAGCGTCTATGACACGGTAATGATGGGCCGCATTTCCTATTTCGGCTTCCGGTCCGGAAAAGAGGATGAGGAAGCCGTGGAGCGGATCCTTCAGGACATGCAGCTTCAGGATTTCGCGGCACGGAATGTGGAAGAACTTTCCGGCGGCGAGCGGCAGAAGATCGCCATCGCCCGGGCACTGGCCCAGGAACCGCGGATGCTGGTCTTTGACGAGCCCACGGGCAATCTGGATATTGCCAATGAACAGCTGATCCTTTCGGAAGCGCGGCGGGTGGCCAGAGAGAAGGGCATCAGCATCCTCACGTCCCTGCATGACTTCAATCAGGCCCTGGAACTGGGAGACCGGTTTTTCTTTATAAAAGAAGGCCGGATCTGCCATACCGGCGGCGCGGAGACCGTCACAGAGGAGGTGATCCGGGAAGTCTTCGATGCAGAGGTGAAGATCATGGATGTGGAGGGTCAGAAAATCGTATCTATCCGGCACTCATGATCCCCGGGCAACGCTGCGGATGAGCCGGACCAAAAAGATTTGTCCAGCACCTTTGATCTATGCAGAAGGTGCTGCAAAAACACAAATAAAAAGGAGGAGACACGAATGAAAAAGAGCAGGATTTTAGCACTGCTGCTTGCGGCGGCAATGGTATTTGCGCTGTGCGGCTGTGTTACTGTGGAGATCCCCGCAGCAGACGGGGCACCTGCCGCGGCAGAAGAAGCGGCGGAGGAAGAGGCATCCGTTCCGGAGAACGAAGAAGCTGAGGAAGCGGAAGCCGGGGATAACGGAGAAGAAGGCGCGGAAATCACGATCATGGATATGATCGGCCGTGAAGTTGCAGTAACTCCCGGAAGCTATACCCGTGTGGTATGCATCGGCGCCGGCGCCCTCCGGATGTACAGCTACATTGGCAGCGTGGATCTGCTGTGTGGTGTTGAGGATATTGATAATACAACGCTGGAAGAGCGGCCGAAAATGTTTGATTCCGTGGCACGTCCTTATGTGCAGGCTTACAGCGATGTGTTTAATGCACTTCCGTCCTGCGGCGTGGGCGGGCCTCAGGCACAGGCAGCGGAAGCAGAGAAGATCCTTTCCTGTGAGCCGGACATTGTCATTTCCGAGTACGAAGATGTGGAGAAGGAAGACGCGCTGCAGGAGCAGCTGGGTGTGCCGGTAATCACCCTGAAGGCCGGTCCCGGCGGCGTGTTCGACGACAACTTCGTCGGCACCATGCGCATGCTGGGCAAGATCTTCCAGAACGAGGAGAAGGCTGAAACGCTCTGCAGCTTCAT
>CADCQD010000096.1 GCA_902803485.1 uncultured Eubacteriales bacterium
ATGCTGAATATGGCGGTATAGACCGGTGAATCCGGCGTGCTTTCCCCGTCTTTCAGGAAAAATTTATCCAGCAGGAAATAAATGATCACAAACAAGAGCAGCGCGACCAGGACAATGACCAGGATCAGCAGCCAGAAGGGCATTTCATTGACGATAAAAGCCTTGCCCGCGCGGCCCATCAGGTTGGAAGCAATGATGGAAGGCAGCGCGCCGGCGGCAACGGTACCGATGTATTTCCGGTAACTCAGTTTTGTGCCGCTTCCGTAGAAGCAGATCATCCCGAAAGGAAGGATGGGCATGAAAAACAGAAGAAGCATGAAGATCACGGAATTCCGCTGGTGCGTAGATAATGAGATCCGGTCGATCTTCTGCCGGCGCCGTTCATAGGCTGTGCTGTGATAGCGGAAGGTATTCTGCAGAACGAAAATGATGGTCGCGCCCAGGCAGACGCCCAGGTCGCATAAGATCAGCGCCAGCCAGAAGGGGTAGCTGAGGCCGGCGGAGATCTGAATAAACTCCGCGGGAATGAAGACGACCACCATCTGGAGCGCCTCCACCAGGATCACGGCGAAGAAGCCGAAAATACCCTTGGAGCGCAGCAATTCTTCCGCACCTTCGATATCGTGATGCAGCTCCATCCGGATATAGGGGATCATGATCCCTCTCAGGAAAAAGAAAAACAGCGCGATGATTACGGCAATGATCACGAGCATCATGATGCTTTCCCGGTTGATCCTCAGCCTTTTCTGCTGTTCCGTACTTTTTTGCTCCATAGATGACTCCTGTCCCGGCGCGCGTTCTGTCCTGCGAGCCTGTCGCGAAGATCCCTGCGCAGGAAGCAATAGCTATGACCTATCTACTATACCATAAGTTGTGGAATTGCTCAAGTAATATCATGATATAGTGGGGGAAGCGCCCGGACGGAAGAGGCCGGATCCGTCCCGGTACGATCTCAGGAAAGTCTTTGACAGCGTTTAGGAATGAGGTATAATTACAATGTGACGTAAGATCATATACTGGCAGCAGCCGGAAAGGGGAGGATCATGGAACTGAAAGAAAAGATCGAAAGTCTTACGGAGGAAATGCTGGAAAATCTCGGAAGACTTGTGAAATATAATTCGGTAAAGGGCGAGGCGCTTCCCGGGAAGCCTTTCGGAGAAGAGCCGGCAGCGGTGCTCGCGGAGGCTCTCGAGATCGCGGAGGAGCTGGGTTTCAGAGTAAAAAATCTGGATAATTACTGCGGATACGCGGAACTTGGCGAAGGGAAGGATCTGATCGGAATCGCCGGGCATCTGGATATCGTTCCCGCCGGCGGGCACTGGACTCATGATCCTTTCACACTGACCCGGGAGGGCGACGTGATCTACGGCCGCGGCACGACGGACGACAAGGGCCCGCTGATCGAAAGCCTGTACGCGGTAAAACTCCTGGCAGAATCCGGCGAACCGTTCACGAAGCGGATCCGCGTGATCATGGGATGTAATGAAGAGACCGGTTCCGCCTGCATGGCCCACTATAATGAAGTAGAGGAGCCGCTGACCATGGGCTTCACGCCGGATGGCAACTTCCCCTGTATTTATGGTGAAAAGGGCCATATGAATATGCTGGCGGAAAGTAAACATACCCGGATCGTTTCGATGAACGGCGGTTTTGTGACAAATGCGGTATGCGATGAATGTACGACCGTGATCCCGGAAGGCAGTGTGGATCCCGCGGCGCTGGAAAAGGCGCTCTCAGAAACCGCGCTTTCGCATTATACGCTGACGGAAACGGAGGAAGGCCTTTCCATTTACGCGCGCGGTGTGGCCGCCCATGCCAGCACGCCGCTTCTGGGAGTCAACGCTGCCGGCTGTACGATGGAAGCGCTGAAGCGCGCCGGTTTTGCGGATGATTTTGTGGATTTTTATGTGTCGCGCATCGGCACCTCCTGTGACGGCGCCGGTATGGGGCTGAAACTGGAAGACGCGTATGGCCCGCTGACTTTTAATAACGGCATCGTTAAAACAGAAAACGGGAAGATCACCTGTACCATTGACATCCGGGTACCGGTAACGGTTACCGAGGAGACCCTGCGCGCGTCCTGCGCGCCTTTCCTGGAGGATGAAAAGGGGAAGGTCACGATCCTGGGAATCGGAAAGCCGTTATTCTACCCGGAGGATTCGGCACTGGTGCAGTCCCTGTATCAGGCGTATGTGGAAGTCACCGGGGATACGGAGAACAGGCCCATGGTCATCGGCGGCGGCACTTATGCCAAGTCCCTGGCGAACATCATTGCCTTCGGACCGGAGATGCCGGGCGTGGATTACCGGATCCATAACGCGGATGAGTTTATTACCGTGACGGATCTTAAGAAGAGCACGGAGATCTATTACAAGGCGCTGCAGAATATGATGCGGGCTTAATGATGGAGGGGACATGAGAAAACAGTCAGCCATTGTCGGATCAGGGTTTATGGTATCCTATGCCTGTACAGCGAAGTGCAGGCACTGTATGTACGGCTGCTCATATCAGGGGAGACGTGACTACGTGACGCCGGAAAAGGCGGAAGAGATCATGGCGCAGCTGGAATGGGCCGGTGTGACAGATCTGCACATCGGCGGTGGAGAACCCTTCCTGAACTTCGAAGGACTTCTGGAAGTGATCCGGGCAATGAACCAGCACCAGATCCTGGTGGATTATATTGAGACCAATGCCTTCTGGTGTACGGATCAGGACGCCGCGGAGGAGAAACTCAGGAAGCTGGCGGATCTGGGGGTGGAGACGATCATGGCATCCTGCGACCCCTTTCACAGCGAGTATGTGCCTCTGGACCGGGTGACCACCTTTGTCCGGGCCTGCCGGAAGGTGGGGATCGGATACTTTGTCTGGAAGGAACAGTTTTACCGGAGGCTCAGCAAACTGGATCCAAAGGAAGCGCATAGCGCGGAAGAACTGAAGGAAGCGCTGGGGGACAATTATATCATTGAAACCGCGCGGGAATACGGCATCGGCATGAATGGACGGGCCCTTCAGATCGCGCGGGAGATCTATCCGAAACGGCCTGCCCGCGAGGTCTCGGAAAAGACCCAGTGCACCCGGATCCTCCGGGGCATGCACTGCCATGTGGATCTTTACGGGAATGTGGTTCCCGCGGGCTGTACCGGTTTCGCGGTTCCCATCGAGGACTTTACGGAGCGCAGGGACCGGCTGACAGACCCTTCTGTTTATCCGGTGCTGGCCCGGGTACTCACCGGAGGAACGAAGGCGCTTCTGGAGTACGCGGTATCCCTGGGCTTTGATCCTGAGACCGAAGCCGCTACGAACTGCGACCTCTGCTATCAGATCCGGTGTTACCTCAGGGAGCACGGGGATTACAAAGAGATCGGTCCGGACGTATTCTATGAGATGATGGAAACGTGACCCGGAAGCAGGAGAGAACAGCAATATGACAGGACTGACATCCATCAGTTTTCGGAAGTTTTCTATAGACCAGATCATTACCCTGGCAAAACAGGCCGGACTCCGGGGAATCGAATGGGGTTCTGACGTGCATGTGAAGCCGGGGGATATGGCTGCGGCAGAATATGCTGCGGAAAAGACCCGGGAAGCGGGATTATCAGTAACCTCGTATGGCTCCTATCTGCGGGCAGGAGAAGAGGAAGGAGATCAGTCATTTGAACTGCTTCTGCGGTCCGCCGGAGCGCTATGTGCCCCGGTGATCCGTGTCTGGGCGGGGACCAAAGCACCGAAGGAAGCGGATCCGTGGTATCGGAGCAAGATCGCGGAGCACTTGAAAGGACTGGTGGATCGGGCGGAAAACGCGGGAATCCATGTGGCAGTGGAATACCATCGAAGGACATTGACTGAGGACGCGGAGAGTGCGGCAGCACTTTTGGAAGCTGTCCCCGGATTATATACCTACTGGCAGCCGAATCCGGAGATCACACCGGAACAGAATCTCAAAGAACTCTGCAGGGTGTTGCCGTATCTGCTGAACGTCCATGTGTTTCAATGGGAAGGCGCCGGGAACATCCGGCATCCGCTTTCTGACGGAGAGCGGGAATGGGAGACGTACGCGGCTGAAGTCATGAAAAACAGGAGCCGGGAGCATCACTTTCTCCTGGAATTTGTGAAGGATGATGATCCGGCGCAGTGCCTGCGGGATGCCGGGGTATTACGTCATATATTGAAGGAACAGGAAATATGATCTGTCTGAAGAAGGCTGGCCAGGAAAATATTGATAAAGAATGGCAGTTTGTCCGGGATATGCCTGCGGACGAAAACGGCCTGACAAACGCGTATACCGGGATCTCCCGGGAAGATTTCCGGAACCGGGCGCTCCCTTTAATGCTGGCATTTTCGGA
>CADCQD010000097.1 GCA_902803485.1 uncultured Eubacteriales bacterium
GGCTACGGCTACCAGTTCTGGATGCTGCCGTATCAAAACGCCTACCGCGCGGACGGCGCCTACGGCCAGATCACGGCGATCCTGCCGGAACAGGGACTGGTGATCTCGTTCCAGTGCCCGGAGGACGGCGATTTCGGCAAAATGAAACAGATACTGAATGACAGGCTTATCATCCCGGTGATCGGGATCAGATAGAATCAAAAAACAGGAGAAGGAAAAGATGGCAACTTTAGATGAGATCAGAAGCGCAGCCGCAAAAAGGATCGCGGAAGCCGGCGGACTGGACGTCCTGAATGACATCCGTGTGAATATCCTCGGCAAGAAGGGTGAACTGACGCAGCTGATGAAGAACCTGAAGGATATGGCGCCGGAGGACCGGCCGAAATTCGGCCAGCTCGTAAACAGCGCCCGGGAAGAGATCGAGCGGCAGCTTCAGGAGGCCCGGGACAGGATCGCGAAGAAGGCGCGGGAACTGCAGCTCGAGGCGGAAGTCATTGACGTTACGCTTCCTGCGAAGAAAGCCCAGATCGGACACCGCCATCCGAATTCGCTGGCGCTGGATGAGATCGAACGTGTCTTTGTGGGTATGGGCTACGAGGTCGTGGAAGGCCCCGAAGTCGAATACGATATGTATAATTTTGAGAAGCTGAACATTCCCGCGAATCATCCCGCGAAGGATGAGCAGGACACGTTCTATATCAATAAAGAGATCCTTCTCCGGACACAGACCAGTTCCGTACAGGCCCGCGTCATGGAAAAAGGAAAACTGCCGATCCGCATCATCGCGCCCGGCCGCGTGTTCCGCAGTGATGAAGTGGACGCGACACATTCCCCGTCCTTCAACCAGATCGAAGGCCTGGTGGTGGACAAAAACATCACCTTCGCGGACCTGAAGGGAACGCTCGCGGAGATCGCGAAGCAGCTGTTCGGCGAGGATACGAAGGTAAAGTTCCGCCCGCATCACTTCCCCTTTACGGAACCTTCCGCTGAAGTGGACGTTTCCTGCTTCAAGTGCGGCGGAAAGGGCTGCCGTTTCTGCAAGGGCAGCGGCTGGATCGAGATCCTGGGCTGCGGCATGGTGCATCCGCATGTACTGGAGATGTGCGGCATTGATCCGGAGGAGTATACGGGTTTCGCCTTTGGCCTCGGCCTGGAGCGCATCTCGCTTCTGAAGTACGAGATCGATGATATGCGTCTTCTTTATGAGAATGACATCAGATTCATCAAGCAGTTCTGATTATCTGGGGGAGAGTTGGAAATGGATACATCTTTAAATTGGATCAAGGCGTATGTCCCGGATCTTTCCGTGACAGCGCAGGAATATACAGACGCGATGACGCTGACGGGCACCAAGGTCGAAGGTTTCCGCGAACCGGATAAGAATCTGGAAAAGATCGTGGCAGGCGAGATCCTCAGCATCGCGCCGCATCCGGACGCGGATAAACTGGTGGTCTGCCAGGTCGACGTGGGCACGGAGGTCCTTCAGATCGTGACCGGAGCACCCAATGTGGCAGCAGGCCAGAAGGTCCCCGTGGTGCTGGACGGCGGCAAGGTGGCCGGCGGACATGACGGCGGCCCCATGCCGGAGGACGGCATCCGCATTAAGGCGGGGAAACTGCGCGGCGTGGAATCAAAGGGCATGATGTGCTCCATCGAAGAGCTGGGTTCAGACCGGAACTATTATCCGGAAGCTCCGGAAAACGGGATCTACATCCTGCCGGATGATATGGCGCCGGGTTCGGACGTGGTAGAATACCTGGGCATGCATGACGTGATCTTTGAGTATGAGATCACTTCGAACCGTGTGGACTGCTACGGCGTGATCGGCATCGCGAGAGAAGCGGCGGCGACTTTCCGGAAGCCTTTTGTGCCTCCGGTCGTTCCTGAGACCGGCAATGACGAGGACGTTCATTATTATATCAAGGTCCGTGTGGAAGATCCGGACCTGTGTCCCCGGTATACCGCCCGCGTCGTAAAAGATATCAGGATCGCCCCGTCACCCTGGTGGATGCAGAGAAGACTTGCCGCTCACGGCATCCGTCCCATCAATAACATCGTGGATATCACGAACTATGTGATGGAGGAGTACGGGCAGCCGATGCACGCCTTCGATTATGATACGCTGGCAGGGCATGAGATCGTGGTGCGCCGCGCGAAGGACGGCGACGTTTTCCGTACGCTGGACGGACAGGACCGGGCGCTGGACGCGGACGTGCTGATGATCTGCGACGGTGAAAAAGAGATCGGCATCGCCGGCATCATGGGCGGTGAGAATTCCATGATCACGGACAATGTGAAGACCATGGTTTTTGAAGCGGCCTGCTTTGACGGTACGAACATCCGCCTTTCCGCGAAACGCATCGGTATGCGCACGGATGCTTCCGGGAAGTTTGAAAAGGGCCTGGATCCGGAGAGCGCGCTGGACGCCATGGAACGCGCCTGCGCCCTGATCGAGGAACTGGGCTGCGGTACCGTGGTGGGTGGTATGATCGATATTTACGCGGAGAAGAAGCCGCTCCGCAGGATCCCCTTTGATCCGGATTATACGAACCGGCTGCTGGGCACGGATATTGACCGGGAGACGCAGTTCTCTTATTTCCGCCCCCTGGGCCTGGGTTATGATCCTTTGACGAACGACCTGATCATTCCTTCCTTCCGGCAGGACCTGATCCGCAAATGCGATATCGCGGAGGAAGTCGCCCGTTTTTACGGATATGACAAGATCCCGGCCACCCTTCCCTCCGGTGAAGCCACTACGGGAAGCCTTCCGTTTAATCTCCGGATCGAACAGATCGCCGGAAAGATCGCCGAATTCTCCGGATTCTCCGAGGGCAAGTGCTATTCCTTTGAAAGCCCGAAGGTTTTCGATAAACTGCTGATCCCTGAAGACGACGCGCTCCGCAAGTGCATTACGATCCTGAACCCCCTGGGCGAGGACTACAGCATCATGCGGACCTCGTCCCTGAACGGCATGCTCACGTCCCTGTCCACGAACTATAACCGCAGGAACCGGAATGTGAAGCTTTACGAGATCGCGAACGTATACCTTCCGAAGGCGCTGCCTCTGACAGAGCTTCCGGATGAGCGGAAGACCTTCACCCTGGGTTTCTACGGAGAGGGTGATTTCTTCACGATGAAGGGCGTAGTCGAGGAATTCCTGGAAGCCTGCGGCATGTACGGAAAACTTCAGTATGATCCGAGATCCGGAAGGCCGTACCTTCATCCCGGCCGCCAGGCGGATATCCGCTATGAAGGCGAACCGGTCGGCTTCCTGGGCGAGGTGCATCCGGAGGTCCTGGATAATTATGATATCGGAGAAAAGACGTATATCGCGGTGATCGATCTTCCGAAGATCGTGGAAAGGGCCACCTTTGACCGCAAATATGAAGGCATCGCGAAATATCCGGCAGTGAGCCGCGATCTTGCCATGGTGGTGAGAAAAGACCTGCTGGTGGGCGATATTGAAGAAGTGATGGAAGAGAAGGCAGGAAAGATCCTGGAATCTCTGAGCGTATTTGACGTATATGAAGGTGATCAGATCGCGGCCGGCTTCAAGTCCGTCGCCTTCAACCTGGTATTCCGCGCGAAGGACCATACACTGACAGAAGAAGAGATCACCCGCGCCATGGACCAGGTGCTTTCCGGACTTTCCGGCATGGGCATTGAGCTTCGGAGGTAATTATGAACGATGAGATCTACGCGGAATGGTATGTGGCAAGGAAAAACCCGGTCTGGTTCATCCCGGCGCTTCTGGGAATGGGCGTCCTGGTCCTGATCGGATTCTGGCTGATGATGACTCAGCCCAACTGGGGATTCATTCCCTTCCTGGTGATCATCCTGGGCATCATGTTCGGATACCGCTTTCTTCATGTGGATTACGAGTATATCTTTGTATCCAATGAGCTCAGGATCGATAAGATCTTCAGCCAGTCTGTCCGGAAGAAGGGCGTAGTCATCCAGATGACGGATGTGGAGACTGTGGAGAAAACGAACGAAGAACGGAATAAAACGCTGCTTTCGGACAAGAATTCCGTTCATGAGGATTTTTCCTCTCTTCAGCGGGACGCGGAGACATACACCATGATCTATACCGCGAAGGGCAAGCGCCATATCATGATTTTCGAACCGAATGACAAGATCCTGAAAGCCATGTGGCGGTGCTCTCCCAGCAAGGTCCGGATCCCCCGGTAAACACGTGACACATAAGGAAATACGGCAGGAAAACGCTTCGGCATTTTCCTGCCGTTTTATGTCGAATTTGCATTATCCGGACTATTAAAACTACACAAAACAGCATTTTTGTTAAAAGAAATTTTGGTTACTTCTGTACAAAGGATAAAATATATGTTATAATATCTCAGCCGGATTATTATCTGTTTTTCCGCGTATGGGAATGTAATGCGGCCCGTGCGCCGGCGCGAAACGGATATTTTTGAGATCAAAAAGGTCCGGTGCGGCATTCTTTACATCATGAAAGGAAAACAGGATCATGAAGAAAAAAGAGATGATCGCAATGCTGCTTGCGGGCGGACAGGGCAGCCGCCTGGGTGTGCTGACTGCGAAGATGGCAAAGCCTGCTGTTTCATTCGGCGGAAAATACCGTATTATTGATTTTCCGCTGAGCAACTGCATCA
>CADCQD010000098.1 GCA_902803485.1 uncultured Eubacteriales bacterium
GACATCGTACTGTTGATGATGGCCTTCAGAGAATTGGCCTGGGTAATGTACTGGTACAAAACGAACTGAAGCGTATACAGTTTCGGATTCGTGACCAGAAGCAGGGTGTCCTGGAACGCATTCCACTGTCCGACCGCAGAAAAGATCGCCACCGTCGCCAGGATCGGCTTGATGACCGGCAGGATGACCCGGAAGAATACGGTCAGTGTTCCGGCGCCGTCGATCTCCGCAGCCTCCTGCAGTTCCTTCGGCGTAGACTCCACAAAGGTCTTGCAGAGGACGATATTGAAGGGCTGGACCACCAATGGGAAGATGTATCCCCAGAAATTGTTCGTCAGGCCCAGGGTCCGCATGGTCAGATACCAGGGAATGATACCTGCGTTGAAGTACATGGTGGCAACCACAAAACGGTACCAGAACTTCCTTCCCCACATGGTATCACGGGTAAACATGAAGCCCAGGAACCCGGCGGTGACGACCGTAAGCAGCGCGCCGATGGCCGTTCTTCCGACAGAGACCAGGGCGGCCTGCAGCAGGCCGTTGATCTTGGTCACCGCGACAAAGTTCTTGAAATGCATGCCCAGCGGTACCAGAAGGACCTTGCCGCGGGCACTGAGGTCGTTATTGCTGATCGAATTGATCAGAATGTAATAAAACGGATAAAAACATACAAAGGCGAAAATGGAATACACGAAATAGGTGATGATCATCATCACGCGTTCGGAAGCACCCATTTTATAATGCACGCCGCTGGATCCGTTCAGTTTCTTTTCTTTACGATTCGCCATGATCTGCTCCTTTCCTTACGGCTGCATTAAATAAAGCCTTCGCCGCGGACAGCCTTGGAAATGCTGTTCGTCGTAAACAGGAGGACCATACTGACCACGGTCTTCAGCATACTGACCGCGGTAGAGATCGAGTATCCGCCGGAACCCATCGCCATATTGTAGACGTAAAGATCCAGCACCTCGATGGTGCTCTTATTGAAAGCGTTGCTGAATACGTAATACTGCTCCATTCCGTTGGAAAGGAAGTTGGCCAGATTGATCATGACCAGGACGAAATACGTCGGGAGAAGGCTCGGCACCGTGATGTGCCAGATGACCTGCCACCGGGAAGCGCCGTCCACCCGCGCGGCATCCGTCAGCTGCTCATCAATGCCGGAAATAGCGGCCAGATACATGATGGCGGCCCATCCGGCGTTCTTCCACGTCAGCCAGAGCCACATTTTGAACCAGATGTGCTCGCCGGACTGCAGGAACATGATCGGCTTATTGATCAGTCCCATGTCCATCAGCACGGAGTTCACGGCGCCGGTACTGCAGAAGATGCTGTAGGAAATGGAATATACCAGGACCCAGCTGATAAAGTTCGGAAGCGTGGTCACAGTCTGCACGAATTTCTTAAAGGGGACGCATTTGATCTCGTTAAGAAATACCGCGAAGATCATGGGGAACCAGGAAAACAGCAGGCTCAGGCCGCTCATCGCGAAGGTATTCTTCAGCACGCGGAGGATCTCCTGGCTCTTGACCTTATTGCTTACAATACTGGTAAACCACTTAAATCCGACAAAGGTCGACTGCGAAAGAGGCTTGGGCGGTTTATAATCAAAGAACGCGTATGCCCAGCCGTAAAGCGGATAATACGCGAAGATCGCCACAAGCAGAACAAAAGGCAGGATCAGCAGGAATTCGCGGAATGCTCTCCTCTTTTTTCTGTTCTTAAACATTTCAGCCTCCAGTGGATAATAGAATTTGCTTGAAAGGTTTATCGATTTACTAATGATATTCCTTTTTTACTACAGAATCCGCATCGTTGTCAAGAAAAAGGTGGCAGTTATTCATACATTTGTTAAAATATAACATGTATCCGGCCACTAATTGTGCAGTTTGCACATCTTTGTTCTCTTGTTCATCCACATGCCCGGGTGATGATTCGTTTAACAAAAACAACAAAAAAACGCCGGATGGCAGCGCTTTGACCAGTGCTTTGCCATAACCGGCGTTTTTCGGATAAATCGATAAACCTGCGCTCAAGCCTCAAAACCGAAGCCCGCGAACTGAAGATATCCCATGCCGCGGAAGGTAAAATACACGGGAGTTACTCCGTCCGGGATCCGGATGTCCGCGGAATCCAGCCGCCACACGTTCGCGTAGTCCACCGGAACGGAACCGATCGTCTCCCCGTTCCATGCCAGCTTCACGTCCAGGAATCCTTTCGCGTACCCTTTGGTGCAGACCGTTACTTTCTTTATGCCTTTGAAGTCAAAATACTTATACCCGCAAGTGGCGCCCGGGCGCATATTCGCAATGTAGCCGTAATTCTCATCTCCGTCCCGCCCTTCCTGAGTGACCTTCGGGAAGCGGTCATCCATCCATCCGGACCAGGGGACGTAGGTGACAAAGGTATCCGTAAACAGCTGGCAGGCTATATAAGACGGGTAGAAGCCCTCGCCCTTCAGCGGCTCAAGGCCGTTGCAGGAAGTGATCTCCGCCTGCTGAATGGATCCGTCTTCATTGAAACTGATCTTCTCAAAACAGCCCTGGCGGCTGTAATTCGTCCCGTTCGTATGCCGGTGGTAGAA
>CADCQD010000099.1 GCA_902803485.1 uncultured Eubacteriales bacterium
ACAGCCGGGGAGAAGACCCTCCCCGGCTGTATTTATTGATTTTACTGCCGGTCCGTGCTGATCAGCAGCGCCCTGCAGGGCGCACCTTCCGCACCGCCCAGATTCAGCGGTGCGGCGTTCAGGAAATAAATACCCTCATGGACTTCTGAAAGGCGGATCCCCTCCAGCAGCACGATCTCCGCGCGGAGCATGATGAGGTGCACCGCCATCGGCGCGTTCTCCGGACCAACGGACTGGGATTCATTGCCAAAGAGGAACAGGCCGTTACGCGCAAAGACCCGGGCCGCTTCCTCCGTCACCACCGCGCTGCCCTTCACCAGGATCCTCAGGGACGCCCGGTCACCGGAAAGGTCCTGCTCCTGCTCCGCCCTTTTCGCTTTCATAAGGATCTGTTCCGCGTCCGCGGCCTTCATTTCTCCATGAAACTCAGCCACATAGGCATAGCCCGTGAATCTGCGAAGATCGATCTCGTCGACCTTTTTTCCATCCTCCAGGAAATGAAACGGGGCGTCGATATGCGTTCCGTTATGCGCGCACATCTGAAACGCGGTCAGATTATACAGCGCGCCTTCACTCATCTCTGACAGGGGGATCCTTTGCGGCGCGGGGTCGCCCGGATACACCGCGCATCCGAAGACCTCCTGGGATATATCATATATTTTCATTGCATGTCCTTTTAGTTGTCATTTCTGTGATACCGGGTCTTCATCTTTTCGCTGGCGTTTTTCAGGATCGCGTCCAGCGCGTGATCCGATTCCTCTTTTACCATGTCCGCGATCTTCTGATTGGCCTCTTCCAGAAGGCTTGCCGGTGCTCCGGAAAGGATCTTCCCGTCATATTCCTGAAGGAGCGCCCGCCCCCGGTTCAGGACCGCGTTCTGATAGCGCTCATCCAGAATGACCGCACTGTAATACTGCGCGTCTGTCAGAGCCGCGATCAGCCGGCTGTGCCAGTACAGATGATCTGTGCTGATCCGTTCCGTAGTTCCGGACAGATACGCAGGGAGCGTTTTCACATTGGTATAGAAGGGGAAGCAGGACGTAAACCCGCTGCCGCCAAGGGAGATCCATTCCACGGCCCGGATCTCTTCCGGCAGATATCCGCGGATCTGAAGGATCCCGCTGTCGTCGCTGTTCGGTACGCCGATGGAACGGTACTTTCCGTGCAGCGGCGAGACTCTGTCGTAAGGATCATAGGGCGTACCCTGGAAATGCGAGCTCAGAAGATATTTCACGTCCTCTATGGTCACTTTCTGCTCAGGCACAAAGGACCAGGGAATATCATTGCTTTCCGGCGTATAATCCGCGCCGTCTCCGTCCCACTTGAAAGTCCTCGGCAGGAAGTAGCGCGCCATAAACCAGGCGCGGGGGGTGTTGTAGATATGGTCTGAATCACTGCGGGAGCCGAAAGCCAGCCGCGGATCAAATTCATTTCCCTGTGCCAGGTCCAGGTGGTTCTTCTCCACAAACTCCCTGAGGTCTTCTGAACAGAGATGGTCCTTCTTTTTCCCGTAAGCGTCTTCAAAATCAAAGCTGTCCAGGCCGAACTGGTTGGGCATGATCACCACCCGGTCATCCGGTACGCGTTTCGCGATCCAGTGATGGCCGCCGATGGTCTCCATCCACCATACTTCGTCCGCGTCGCTGAACGCGATCCCGTTCATCTCATAAGTGCCGTATTCCTTTAGCAGCGAACCCAGGCGAAGCACGCCTTCTCTGGCGCTTCGGATATACGGGAGCACCAGCACCACCAGGTCCTCTTCTCCGATCCCTCCGGGCACTTCCTTTTCTTTTCTGCCCTTTTTCGGCTGGTATTTTACCAGCGGGTCAGCGCCCTGGACTCTGGGATTGCTGGTGATGGTTTCCGTAGCCGTCATGGCCACATTGGCTTCATTGATGCCGCAGGCAGGCCAGATGCCCTCCTTTTTGCTCACATTGGGTATAAAGGTATACCGGAGCGGGTCTTCCGGCAGCTTAAGGCTGAGATGCCCGATCACGCTTTTATACTTCCCGGGCTGCTTTCCGGGCTCCATCACCAGGATCTTTTTCGCGTCAAAACCGCCATCGTCATTTCTGGAAATGATGGTAGAGCCGTCATAGCTGGCTTTTTTGCCCACCAGAATCGTTGTACAAGACATATGCACTCTCCTTTTTTATCTGTATGCTTCCGCATCTCTTTCTTCATCGTTCTCAGCGGTTCTGAGCGCTGATCTTCTCCGCGAGCTCGTTCAGATAGACCCAGCGGTCCATTTTTTCCGCAAGCGTATCCTCGAGCAGGTCCTTTTCCCGGGTCAGCTCACTGAGTTTTTCATAATCTGTCGCATTTTCGCTGATCTCTTCCTCCAGCATCCGGATCTTTGTTTCCAGTTCCTCGATCTCCGCGTCAATGTGATCGTACTCCCGCTGCTCCTTGAAGGAAAACCTCACTTTGGCCGGCGGCGGTTCCCGCTGCGGCAAAACACCGTTCCCGCCCGCGGGGTCCTTCCTGCCGCTTCCGGATACCGTGTTCCGCCTTTCCTCCGGCTTTTCCGCGGGCGGTTCCGGCCGTTTGGAAAGATAATCCGTGTATCCCCCTTCATATGCGTGGATGGCTCCGTCTTCAAACGCGAAGATCCGCCGGACCACACGGTCCAGGAAATACCGGTCATGGGATACGGTGATCACGATCCCGGTGAACTGGTCCAGAAAATCCTCCAGCACCATCAGGGTCCGGATATCCAGGTCATTGGTAGGTTCGTCCAGGATCAGGACGTTGGGCTGCTCCATCAGGACCTTCAGAAGATTCAGACGCCTGAGTTCGCCGCCGGAAAGCTTTCCCAGCCGGGTATACTGTTTTTCCGGAGGGAACAAAAAACGCTCCAGCATCTGGGAAGCGGAAACCAATCCGTCCTTTGTCCGGATATATTCCGCGGTATCCCGGATATCATCGATCACCCGGGCGGCTTCTCTTTCCGGTGTAAGCAGCTGATTCAGTTCCTGAACATAATAACCGATGCGGATGGTCTGTCCGGTACGGACTTCCCCCTCCGAAGGGCTGAGTTTTCCCGCGATGATCCGCATCAGCGTAGTCTTTCCGCAGCCGTTCGGCCCCACAAAGCCGATCCGGTCGTCCCTGAGAAAGGTATAGCTGAATTTACGGAAGAGTTCATGATCGCCAAAGCGCATCCCCAGCTCCGTAAGCTCTATGGTGCTCCTTCCCATCCGTGAAGCGATAGAGGACAGCTGCACGTCCTGGTCCCGCTCCGGCGCCTTTACTGCCGCATGCTCTTCATACTGGCGGATCTGCTTTTTCTGTTTCGTCCGGCGGGCTTCCGCGCCGCGCTGCATCCACTGAAGTTCCACCCGCAGCATGCTCCGAAGCTTCCGCATGGCCGCGTCCTGCATTTCTTCCCGTTCCTGCTTCAGTTCCAGATATCCCCTGTAATTCGCGTCATAGCTGTACAGCCTGCCGTGGTCGATCTCCACGATCCTCCGGGTGACCGCGTCCAGGAAATACCGGTCATGGGTCACCATCAGAAGAGTTCCCCGGTAGTTTCGGAGATACTCCTCCAGCCATTCAGACATAAAAGCGTCCAGATGGTTGGTCGGTTCATCCAGGATCAGGACGTCCGCATCTGAAAGCAGGGTCCGGACCAGGGCCGCGCGCTTCCGCTGCCCGCCGGACAGCCGTCCCATCGTTTCCTGAAGCTCCAGGATCCCCAGCTGGCTCAGCATCCGCTTTGCCTCAGCCTCCAGCGTCCACCGGTCCTCCGCGTCCTTATGCTCCGAAAGCACACTCTCCAGGATCCCGGCATCGTCATCGAAAGCCGGTACCTGAGGCAGAAAGGAGATGGTCAGATGATTCGCCCGGGTGTATTTCCCACTGTCGCCCTGCTCCAGTCCGGCAATGATCCTGAGAAGCGTCGTCTTTCCCGTTCCGTTGATCCCGATCAGCCCCACCTTCTCGCCTTCATCCAGGGTAAAGGACACGTCGTCAAAAAGCGGTGTATCCGTATATGCTTTTGTCAGGTGTTCAATATTGATGATATTCATAACATGATCATTGTAGCACAAAGTCCCTGCTTTGACGAGTTATACTTTGCGCATTGACCGGAATGATCCATGCGCATATAATGGATCCGGTAAGTGTTATTTCTATATACACATAAGGAGGTACGGATGATCAGAGATATCGCAAGGCTGCGCGCTGTCTGGCACTCCAGCGCCGCGAATTATACAAATACCGGGCATCTTGTAACCAATTCAACGGAACTGCCCTGGATCAGCGGAGGCTCCGGGGACGAATGGCTGAAGATCGATCTGGGCGCCGAATCCCAGATCTTCAGCGTCGCCATCCGCTGGGGCGCGGAATACGCAGGCAGTTACGACATTCAGGTCTCTTCCGATGATGCGGACTGGGTCACTGCCGCGACCGCGAAAGGCGCGCAGGCATGCACAATTGATACAGAAGTCATTCAAACCGCGCGGTATGTACGGCTCGCAATGACGGAATGTTCCGGAGAACACTATATCATTTACCGGATCTGCGTCTTCGGAGAAAACGATCTGGATTACCGTCTGGCGCCTCTGCCTTCGGAAGAAGACGGCGTACAGAAGCTGACCGGCGGAAACTGGCGCGTAGGCCGGGCACCGGAAATATCCGGGAACGGGGAAACGCTTTCCCGGAACGGCTATGATGATTCCGACTGGCTGCCGGCGCAGGTCCCCGGCACGGTACTGGTTTCCTATCTTCAGGCCGGCGCGGTCCCGGATCCCTTTTATGATGACGACCAGTTCCAGATCTCAGAGGAATACTTCACCGAGGATTTCTGGTACAGAAACCATTTCGCGATCCCTTCGTCCAGACTGGGACAGAGGGTTTTCCTGAATTTCGATTCCATAAACTGGAAAGCGGACGTCTATTTTAACGGAACACTTCTGAAAAATGAACTGCCGGGAAGAACGCATTCCGTGGAAGGCGCATTTATCCGCGCGAAATTCGACGTTACGGATCTTGCGGCCTTCGGGGAAGAAAACTTCCTGGCTGTCCGCGTCCTGAAAAACGAGACTCCCGGCCTGGTCACCACCCAGGGTCTGGCATTTGGTCCCGGTCCGAACGGCGGTCTTTTAGGCGCGGACAACCCCACGCTGCACGCATCGGTGGGCTGGGACTGGCTTCCCACGATCCGCGGCCGGAATACCGGTATCATCGGCGACGTCACTCTCAGCTATGGCGGAAACGCGGCGCTTTCAGATCCCTGGATGGAAACGGATCTCCGGCTCCTTTCGGATTCCACGGCTGTCCCCATGGAAAACCTGATGCTCCGGGACAGCGTTTTCACCGACGGACAGCCCGGCGCCGTCCGTGAATGGCATGGAAGAACCGGTGACTGCTTTACCGTAGATCTCGGAGACACCGTATCCATCGGTACCGTCACCGCCATCTGGGGAACGGAAGCCGGCGGCGCGGCAGCGGATCTGGAATCCCGTCATCCCCGGAGTTTCCGGCTGGAGGTTTCCGGTGACGGCCGGAGCTGGAAGAATCTGGACGCCTGGCCCGGAGGAAGCTTTGAAGTACGCTGGTTCGGCATGCAGGAAGCTCCCGCGAACCCCGGCACAGACGCTTTGGAAGGGCATGCCATTTCCGACACCCTGCCCGGCGCGACTGCTCACCTCACCCTGGATCTTTCCCGCTTTGGCCGCGGCATCCAGAATCAGGCCTTTGTCCGGCCGGAAAAGGCAAGGTATCTGCGCTTTACCGTTCTGGCGCAAAGAGAGCTGAACGGGACGCCGGTGGATACCATCGTCCGGGAACTGCGGGTGTACGAGGTCACTCCGGAGGAAGTCGAACAGGGAACGAAACACACCTATGAACTGGATACCAGCGAAGCGGAACTCACCTTCCGGACGGAAGTAAAGAATTACGGAAATGAGCCGGTGCAGGCGGTGATCTCAGGACAGATCCTGCCGGATGGTATTGAGTTCACGGATACGGTCACGGTGGACGCCGGCAGCTCTGTCCCGGTCTCGATCCCCATCCTTTTGAAGGATCCGCGTCTGTGGTGGCCGAATACCTACGGAAATCAGGAGCTTTATACTGCCAGCGTCCGCGTCCTCTGCGGCGGCAGGATCAGTGACAAAAAAGTATTCCGTTTCGGCGTACGGCGGCTGGACTGCCCCATCGAAGGCGGGCTTCTCACGCTTTACTGCAACGGCACAAGGATCGTCGCGAAGGGCGGCAACTGGGGCATTGATGACGGCCTGAAGCGGGATACAGAAGAGATCCTGTACGATAAGATCCGTCTTCACGCGGAAGCCAATATGACCATGATCCGCAACTGGGTCGGCATGACCAGCCATCCTGCTTTCTATGATGCCTGCGACCTGTACGGCGTTCTGATCTGGGATGATTTCTGGCTGGCCAATCCGGTGGACGGTCCGGAACCCAATGACCCGGAGATGTTCCTTCAGAACGCGGCAGATAAGATCCGGGCAGTCAGAAGCCACCCGTCTCTGGCATTTTACTGTGGACGGAACGAAGGAAACCCGAGGGAGGACATTGATCAGGGACTGAAAGCCCTGACCGGGGAGCTGGACGGCACCCGGATCTACTTCCCCCACTCCGCGGCGCCGCCTGTAGGCTCCGGCGGCGGATACTCCCTGGCAAAACCCGGTCCGGACTACGGAGTCAAACAGTACTTTAACGACGTCACCTCGGCGGTCCTCAGGAGTGAACGCGGCATCCCGAATGTACCGGATTTTGAATCCGTGCAGAAGTTCGTCCGTCCGCAGCATCTGTGGCCCATCAGCGAGACGTGGGCGCTTCACGACTGGACGTATCATATGAACGGCCCCGCCAACACCTACATGGAAGCCCTGAAAATGTATCTGGGCGGCAATTTTGAGGTGCCCGAAGACCGGGTGCAGGGCCAGGCACCCAGCGAAGATGATCCGGTATTCCAGGCGTATAAAGCCGATATCGCGAAAATGTGCAGAGAAGCCGGAGACGCATGGAACTGCAATGATTTCTTCAAGGCCGCGCAGATGATCAATTATGATCACCACCGCGGGATGTTCGACGCCATCTCTGCCCGGCTTTCCAATGGCCTTCTCATGTGGATGAGCCAGTCCTCCTGGCCGTCGTTCATGTGGCAGACCTACGATTACTACCTGTATACCAACGGCGGTTATTTTGGCTGCAAAGCCGGAAACCAGCCTACCCGCGCTTTCTTCGATCCCCGGGATGACGGTATCCTTCTGGCAAACGCCACACCGGTAAAATATGTGCAGCTGACGGTCACTGAGGAGCTGTTTGATCTGAACGGCGCGAAGGTCTACGAAAAAGAATACCCTGTGGATGTTCTGGAACCGGATGCTTATGGGATCCGTCTGGGAACCGCGGAATTTTCCGCCTCCGGCACGGATCTGGTCTTCCTGCGGCTCACGCTGAAGGACCGGGACGGGAACGCGCTTGGTACGAACTTCTACTGGCACAACCGGAAAGATTATCAGGACTACCGCGCGCTCCGCTCCATTCCGAAAACCACGCTGGATCTTCAGATCCTGGAGACCTTCCGGAGGGAAGGAAAAGACGGAAGAGCCATGACCTGCTTCCGCATCCGGGTCACCAATGGTCCGGCTCCGGCACTGAACGTCCGGCTCAGGCTTCTGGATACCGCAGATACGGAAATGCTTCCGGTTTTCTTCAGCGACAATTATCTTCTGATGATGCCCGGAGAAACCAGGATCATTACCGCGGAAGCCGTTTCAGAAAAGCTTCACGGCGAAGGCATGATCGAAGGCTCGGCCTGGAATATATAATAATGATGAATATATATTACTTTCTCTTGACAAATCAATGAGACAAGAGTATAGTTTCGCACATGGGGCAAAGTTGAATTCAGGCAGAAGCCTTGTCTGAAGGCGCTTTTCCTGACGAATATGTATTCATTTAGGCAAAGGCGTCTAGAGTGTACGGTCAGCAGTTCGCGGGCCGCTCATTCGGGACGCCTTTATTCATGAAGAGGAGAAAAGGAGAAACATTATGTCGTACGTTGATGAAGTATTGGCTCAGGTAATCAAGCAGAATCCGAATGAACCCGAGTTCCATCAGGCAGTAGAGGAAGTATTGAATTCTCTGCGTCCCGCCATTGAAGCCAATGAGGAGCAGTACCGCCGCGACGCGCTTCTGGAGCGCCTGGTCAATCCCGAGCGCCAGATCCGTTTCCGTGTACCGTGGGTCGATGACAACGGCCAGGTCCATGTAAACAGCGGCTACCGTGTACAGTACAACAGCGCCATCGGGCCCTACAAGGGAGGCATCCGCCTGCATCCGTCTGTAAACTTCGGTATCATCAAATTCCTCGGTTTTGAGCAGATCTTTAAGAACGCTCTGACCGGCCTTCCCATCGGCGGCGGCAAGGGCGGCTCCGACTTCGACCCGAAGGGCAAGTCCGACCGCGAGATCATGGCTTTCTGCCAGAGCTTCATGAGCGAACTGTTTAAATACATCGGCGCGGATACCGATGTGCCGGCCGGCGATATCGGCACCGGCGCACGTGAGATCGGCTACATGTTCGGTATGTACAAAAAGCTCCGCGGCGTCTTTGAAGGCGTACTGACCGGCAAGGGTCTGACCTATGGCGGATCTCTTGTAAGAACGGAAGCTACCGGTTATGGCCTCCTTTATATCACGCAGGAAATGCTGAAGTGCCACGGCGAAAGCCTGAAGGATAAGATCGTCGTCGTCTCCGGCGCCGGCAACGTGGCTACCTACGACATCGAAAAGGCTCAGCAGCTGGGCGCCAAGGTCGTGACATGCTCTGATTCCACCGGCTGGGTCTATGATCCGGATGGTATCGATCTGAAGGCCTTGAAGGACATCAAGGAAGTGAAGCGCGCGCGTCTTTCCATCTACAAGGATTACAGACCGAACGCGGAATATCATGAAGGCCGCGGCGTCTGGAGCATTAAATGCGACATCGCCCTGCCCTGCGCGACCCAGAACGAACTGCTTCTGGACGATGCGAAGCAGCTGGTTGCAAACGGCGTCATGGCTGTCTGCGAAGGCGCGAATATGCCCACTACCCTGGAAGCTACAGAATATCTTCAGGCAAACGGCGTATACTTCCTGCCGGGCAAGGCAGCTAATGCCGGCGGCGTAGCAACGTCCGCTCTTGAAATGTCCCAGAACAGCGAGCGTCTCCACTGGTCCTTCGAGGAAGTGGACGCGAAGCTTCAGGGCATTATGACGGATCTGTATCACAACATCGACAACGCCGCAAAGAAGTACGGCTATGAGGGCAACTACGTGGTCGGCGCGAACCTTGCAGGCTTTGAAAAGGTCGCGGCTGCTATGCAGGCTCAGGGTATTGTGTGATCCGGCCGCTTCGTTTACAGCATTATTACAGTTTCATATCTGAAAAAGAGGCCTTCGGGCCTCTTTTTTTTGGGATCCGGAAGCGATCCGTGAACTCTTTGTGAAGACCTTGACAATTTCAGACAAAGTGGTACAATAAACAGGGTGTTAGCACTCATCTAAGTCGAGTGCTACTAATTCTTTAAATTAGACATTTTACTGATCCTAAGAAGGAGGTTCCATATATGACGATCATACCTGTATACAAAACACTGCTGATCCCGCACACTGCGTTGTTTCTCAGAAATGATATTTATACCGCCGTATCCGGCCGCGAACCGGAAGCCGGTGAAAAAGTCACGCTGATCGTTTCAAAAGAAGCTTTCCGGAGAGATGAACTCACCAGTGAAAGCTTCTATCCGATCGGTGTTTCCGGTATCGTGAAAGAAGTACATAAGGAAGGTTATCTTTCCATTCAGACCGGAAGCCGCGTCAATCTGGATGAGATCAGCGTCATGCCTGATCACAGGATCGATATCGTGATCACCAGGCGGAATGACGTGAACGAACCGGATCCGGAAGATATTTCCCGAAGACTCGAAAAAATCAAACAGGCCATGAGCAGTTTTTCCGAAGGCATGACCTGGGGAGATTCCGCGAAACTCTGGATCAGCCAGTGGAATTCCCTGGGTGAAGCCGCGGCAGCCATATCCCCATGGGTCGACTACGGGAACGAGGAAGCCTATGCCATTCTTGCGGAAGACGACCTGACGAAGCGCGCGGATCTTCTGGAAAAGTTTATTTATGAAAGCCTGGAAATGGCCAAGCTGAACCAGGAAGCATCCAGTGAGCAAAAGGAAGATTATCAGAAGATCTACCGGGAAAACGCGATCAAAAAACAGCTGGAGTATCTGCAGCGCGAGCTGGATGAAATGCATCCGGAAAACGTCTCGGACCTTCGCAAGCTGGAGATCAGGATCGATGAGTCCGGGATGAATGAGACCGCGCGGAAGGAAGCGAAAAAACTGCTGAACCGGCTGCGCCAGGAGGGTGAGCACAGCGCGGAGACCGGAATGATCTATAATTACCTGGACTTCATCACCGGTCTTTCCTGGAAAAAAGAACCGCCGAGGGAGATCGATCTGGATGAAGCGGAACAGATCCTGGAAGAAGACCATTTCGGATTAAAGAAGGTCAAGGACCGGATCCTGCAGCAGATCGCGGTCATGAATCTGACTAAAAAACAGTCCGGATCCATCCTGCTGTTCGTAGGCGCGCCGGGTACCGGGAAAACCAGTATCGGCCAGAGCATCGCGAAGGCGCTTAAGCGGGCCTACGTCCGCGTCAGTCTGGGCGGCGTACGCGATGAAGCGGATATCCGGGGCCACCGCCGGACGTATATCGGCGCAATGCCCGGCCGCATCATGGACGCCGTGAATAAAGCAGGCACTTCTGATCCTGTCATGGTCCTGGATGAAGTGGATAAGCTCTCCGTATCCTATAACGGGGACCCGGCCAGCGCTCTTTTGGAAGTCCTGGATCCTGAGCAGAACAGCACCTTTACAGACCACTATATGAACGTGCCCTACGACCTTTCCGACGTGATGTTCATCTGCACGGCGAACAGTACGGATACGATCCCGGAGCCGCTGCTGAACCGGATGGAAGTCATCCAGTTCCAGGGCTATACGCCCATTGAAAAATTCGAGATCGCGCGAAGGCATCTGCTGCCCAGAGCCATGGACGCGGTGGGGATCCGGGAAGGCCAGCTCACAATTACAGATGACGCGCTTCGCGCAGTCATTTCCGATTATACCAGGGAAGCCGGTGTCCGCGGGCTGAAAAAGCGCGTGGATACGCTCTGCCGCGCTGCCGCGGTCCGGATCGTCCGCGGCGCGAAAACGGATGCGGAAGGCACGGAAGAAGGCTCTTCTGTCCTGACAGTCACTCCGGATAATCTGCGGGAACTTCTGGATATGAATCCGCTGCATGCGCGGAACGTCAAAAAAGATGCGGTGCCCGGCATCGTCACAGGACTCGCCTGGACCAGCGCCGGAGGAGAGATCCTGTATATCGAAACCATGTTTACAAAAGGATCCGGCCATGTGGTCATTACCGGACAGCTGGGCGACGTGATGAAGGAATCCGCGCAGCTTGCGGTCAGCCTGGTCAAGCACCATTATCCGGCTTCCGCAGCTCTTTTTGAAGAAAATGACCTGCACATCCACGTGCCGGACGGCGCGACGCCAAAGGACGGGCCTTCTGCCGGCATTACGCTTACCACAGCGATCGCGTCTCTTGTGACAGATACCGTGGTGGATCCGGCACTGGCCATGACCGGAGAAGTATCACTCAGGGGAACGGTAGATCCCATTGGAGGCCTGCCGGAAAAACTCATGGCCGCGCAGCGCTGCGGAGTACAGAAGGTGATCATCCCGGCGGATAATGAGGATGATCTTCGGGACATCCCGAAAGAAGTGCTCCGGCAGCTTACGGTGATTCCCGTACATTCCGTCTCCGAGGTCTTTACGATCTGCGGGATCCCCGGAGAAGGCCCTGCTTTGAAAGCTGTATAAAACATCGGGATTGACATTCTTTTCCTGAAGTTTATAATAGATACAACGTAGTATTTACGGGAAAGGAGCATGTCTGATTATGAAAAACATTGACTGGGCAAATCTCGGTTTCGGCTATATCGTAACCGACAAACGTTATGTATCCAATTATAAAGACGGCGCATGGGATGAAGGCGCGCTGATCGAAGATCCGAACGTGACCATTTCCGAAAGCGCAGGTGTCCTTCAGTACGCGCAGACCATCTTCGAAGGTCTGAAAGCATACACTACGAAGGATGGCCGGATCGTGACTTTCCGTCCCGACCTGAACGCGGACCGTATCGTCGCTTCCGCGAACCAGATCGAAATGCCGGTATTCCCGAAGGAGCGCTTCATTGATGCTGTAGAGCAGGTCGTCAAGGCGAATATCGACTATGTACCGCCCTTCGGATCCGGCGCCACCCTGTATCTGCGGCCTTACGAATTCGGCACGAACGCGGTCATCGGCGTGAAACCCTGCACTGAATATCAGTTCCGGATCTTCTGCACGCCTGTAGGCCCGTATTACAAAGGCGGCATCCGCCCCATTAAGCTGCGTATTTCTGATTTTGACCGCGCGGCGCCCCATGGCACCGGCCACATCAAAGC
>CADCQD010000100.1 GCA_902803485.1 uncultured Eubacteriales bacterium
AAGACATAGCGGTACAGGTAGACCTTTTCCAGATTGGTAAAGACCGCCTGGCCGTCCTTCAGGATCGAAAGAGACCTCCGGATCCTCGCGATATTATAGGCCGCATCCTCCGGATCACCGAGGATCAGATCCGCGAAATTGATAAACGTATTGTCGTCGATCCGGCGGGTCATATATTTCCCCGTCAGATTATAATCCTTGTATTTTTCCACCGCGGCCATCCGCCTAAGCGCCAGGACCTCCTCCTGCGCTTTCGTCACACGAAGGCCCAGCTTCTTGATATAGTACAGCGGGTAGCGGAGCCCGTGCGCGATCCCCAGCGCGATCAGAAGATCCGGCGTAAGGATGGCGTTCATATGCGTGTGCAGGTCCGTCCGGAACTTGCACTCGCTCCGGACATAAGTCTTCACGATGGTCTTCTGCTCATCCAGCCGGTAGTCCTTCGTCTGACTCATCAATGTCTTGGAAATGGAAGGCACCTGCGCCTTCATCTCCACAGTCCCGTCAGGATAAATATTCGCGACCTTCGTATTGCCGAGGCGGAAAATATAAATGCTGCGGTTATAACCGTCCACGTAACAAGGCACCTGCCCGCGGATCACTTTCAGCCCGTTATCGTCAAAGGAGATGGGAAGCCCGCACAGCTTCGCAAGGTTCGTGATCAGATTTCCGGTATTATGATTCGGCGTCCTGAGTACATAGGAAATGCCGCCGGCCTCCTGATAGAGGTCAACGATCATATCCTTTTCCTTATCCAGATAAAACCGCCGGAAGAACGTCATAAGCATCATCTCCTCGTATTCAGACTGAAAATTGCCGGCAACCGCAATTCGCCGGTCCGACATAAACCACGGCTGCCGGCAGCACGTATGATTTGTCTGTTCCGGTAAAAGTTCACAGTACCGGCATGCAGGTCACTTGTCTGAATTGTATCAGAAACTGCCCAGTGTTTCAAATCAATTCAACCCGTTAATTCAGCATATCGATTCGGCACGCTGATTCAGTACATCGTTTCGATACGCTGATTCAGCATATCGATTGGCACGTGGTTTCAGCTCTTCAATTCAGCTCATAAGTCTTTGATCGTAATACCTTGGCCTTTCCGGCAAAGATCTCGCGGCAGATCCTCAGTTCCAGTTCCTGTCTGTGGCAAAGATGTTTCAGAAGCCCGTCCAGATCCTTCAGAGAACGCCTGATCGCGTAGGGCGAACGATTAAAGTACTCCAGCATCATGGGAAACCACAGTTCATTTCCTTCCCGGTCCACCCGCTCCTTCCGGATCACATTCAGATTCTCCGCGATGTCCGGCGTCTCGATATAAAAGATCTCATACTCTTTTCCTTCAAGCGCCGATCGTACTTCTCTGTAAAAATCCATGATGGCGTCATCCGGCAGATCTCTGAAAAGGAGCATATCTTCCACTGTATTCTGAAGCAGAGAACATTCAAAAATACTGCCATCTCCCTGCCAGTTCCGGTATCTTGTCAGCACGATCTCCCGGAACTTATCAAGCGCCGTCCTGCCATTGTAGATCTCATGCTCCTCCAGTTCATGGTAAAACGCGCGGTCCTCACTCACCACCTTCGTATAGCATACGATCCGGCTTTCACCTTCTTTATATGTTTTTTCGATGATCTGATCCTTCAGGACCGTCCATCGATCCAGCACATCCGCATATTGTTCTTCTGTCAGCAGCGCGCACCAGGCCAGTTCCACCGGAGAATACTCCCCTTCCATGACAGCCTTCATGTCCGGATGCTTTTCCGCGAGTTTCCGGACCAGAGTGCTTTTGCCGCTTCCCTGCAGGCCCTCAATAAAATAATTCATGGTCATCCCTCCCTGATTTCTTTGCCCGTCCGGCAGTTTTCTTTGCAGCAAAGCTCCGGGTATTTTCATCGCCGAGACTCTGATACAAGCGGTATCTTTCTATGGATAATGCTCCGCTTTGGATCGCGGCTTTCACAGCGCAGCCGGGCTCTGTATCATGCCTGCAGTTTCTGAATCTGCATAGGTGCTCCAATGCGATAATGTCCGAAAAAGTGTCATCGATCCCGTTCTGAACCTCAGCCATCCCCATCTCACGCATCCCCGGCGTATCAATGATGCATACTCCATCCGGCAGCTCGATGAGTTTCCTGTGGGTAGTCGTATGCCGTCCCCGGCCGTCAGCTTCTCTGATCGCGGACGTTTTCATGACCTCTTCGCCAATGACAGCATTGATCAGCGTAGACTTTCCGGTACCGGAAGAACCCATCAGGCAGATCGTAGTCCCCGGCGTCATGTATTCCTTAAGATTCTCCAGCCCTGTACGATGCATCGCCGAAACCGCATGGACCCGCACTTTGTCAGAGATCTGCCCCGCCTCCCGTACAAAGCGATCCACATCGCCGCAAAGGTCTGCTTTGGTAAGGATCACCACGGGAACCGCGCCTCCGGAAAGCACGATGCTCACATACCTCGCGATCCGCTTATAGTTGTACTCCTCGTTCAGAGAAGTAACAATGAAGCAGTAATCCACATTGGCGGCCATATACTGCATGACCCCGGTTTTGGACTGATCCGGCCTTTTCAGAAAGCTCTTCCTTTCACAGACAGAAAGGATCGTGGAGTCTCCCTGATCATTATACAAAAAGGTCACATAATCACCCACGACCGGCAGCGCTTCCGCGTCCTTTTCATAAAAACTTCCTTTCAGCTTCGCGGGCAGTTCCTGCCCTCCGTACAGGATTTTAAAACTGTTCTTCCCGGCCTCCGAAATCCTTCCGGACCTTACTGCAGAACGCGGCGGTTCGCTTACTTCTAATTTGTTTCTACTAATTTGACTCAATTTTTTTCAGTCTCCTTCTGTGATCATAATAGACATTTGTTACCAGATCGTATGGAGACCTCGCGATATGAGAATTCAGCCGGAACCGGGCAGGAAGAGCAAGCACGGTTACCTTACTCGGCCTTATCGCGCCGTTCGAAGCTCCGCTTCTCACTGTACGTTGGCCTCTTATGGTAACTCGTGCAAGCACGGTTACCATACTCGGCCTTATCGCGCAAAAAAACCGTGACAAATATGCCACGGTCAGAACAGCTAAAGATCTTTCTCTATATGCGTTAACAAGTAAAAACCGAGGTCATCATACGATATTCATTTGTATATTTCATATTCATTACTGCAAACATTATGATTACCTCGCTTTCTTTCAGATTTTTGTACAGCACACTGTGTATCATTGGTGTGTTGCCGCAAAGTGTATCAGAGACGTCGCGGAAAGTCAATACCTTTTCACAGAATACTGTCGGCATCTTTTTCACAGAATACTGTCCGCATCTGCCGGCAATGCTCTCACTTGTTTCATATACCAGAAGCTGTGATCTGCTTCCTCCTGCTGAAATGTGAATCCATTCTGCTCCGCGACCCATTGGGACGTATCATAGAACAGCCTGCACATTATTTCCACAGACTGCCACATCATGCACCTGTCCGCGCTGCTGTAGGTATCCAGATACGCCTGCCACTCTTCTTCCGAAAGCCAACGGTGCATATACTTCCCGGCTTTCCCTGTGCTGACAGAATATCCGGTCAGTGCCCCGATCTTCCATGCCAGCATTTTCTCCAGTTGCTTTCGCACTACAAAATTCAGCATATCCTGCGCATAGGTGACCTCGTTTCTCCAGAGGCCCTTTGCTACATTGTTCAGGCACCACCAGAACTCATTGCAGACTGCGGCATACTGTAACTCTGATGGCCTTGTAATATGGTGCGATGCGTCGGACGCCTCCGGAATTGCAGGAAGGATACCATCCTTATCCAGAAGGATGATGCAAAGACTGTCCTGAAGTACATTTTCCTTCGCACGGGCTTCTGTCATGACCGTAAGGTCCAGCCGGTTTCCGTCAATGAAGATCATCAGCCATCCGTAGGAATTCGCCTGGTCGCTGGGATAGTATGGAGATTCATCCGGATACTGCATAAACAGGATCTTGCCGAACCGGTCGATCCATCCTTTATCCCGGATAAACGACTCTGTCTCTTTTACAACATATACGATGTCATAATCCTGAAACAGATCCTTTGGGGCGTCCGGATTTGTCCGCGACCCGTTCATGTAGACCGCGCGAAT
>CADCQD010000101.1 GCA_902803485.1 uncultured Eubacteriales bacterium
ACACCTCCGCGTACAGTTCGTCCGGGTAGTCGCCCGGCTGAAGAAACGCGCTGACGGATGAAAAACGGTCCGGATGCTCGGAAAGCCCGGTCAGGACCAGGCGTTCCGCGTCCTGGATCCCGTCCTTTTTCGCCCGGGATCTGCCGGCGAGCGTCCGCGGCCGCTCCGCGTCCTCTTCTCTCTGAAGCAGGCCTTCCCGGTTTCCCACCCGGGACACCTGGTTCTTCAATACGCTGTAATCGATCCCGTACCGGTTCGCGACCGCCTCGATATAGCTGTTTCTTTCGATCTCATTGGAAAATCCGGCGATCCGTTCCGCCGCCTGGTTAAAAAAGCGGCTTTTTTCTTCCGGATCCGAAAAATCAAAGCTGCCGCGGAGCACGCGGACTTCAAAGAGGAACGCGTTTTCCGCGTGGCTGATCCGTTCTCTGAATTCATCCGCGCCCAGGTTCTTCACAAACTCATCCGGATCTTTCCATGGAGAAAGATTCAGGACCCGAACCCTGAGTCCCGCGTCCTTCAGGATCGGAATGGCGCGGAGCGCCGCCTTCTGACCTGCCCCGTCGCTGTCATAGCAGAGGATCACTTCCTCCGTGTAGCGTTTCAGGATCATGCCGTGCTGCGAGGTAAATGCGGTGCCCAGGGATGCCACCGCGTTCGTGAACCCGGCCTGGTGCATGGAGATCACGTCCATATAGCCCTCGCATACCAGAAGGTACTTTTCGCGGCTTCTTTTCGCGATGTTCAGGCCGTACAGATTCCGGCTCTTGTCAAAGATCCTGGTCTCAGGCGAATTCAGATATTTCGGTTCCCCGCTTCCCATCACGCGCCCTCCGAAACCGATCACCCGGTTGTTCGTATCCATGATGGGAAAGATCACCCGGTTCCAGAACCGGTCCCTGGCGCCGCGTTCGCTGATGGTCACCAGGCCGGAGTCTTTCATATCCGCGTCGCTGTATCCCTTGTTTCTGAGATACTGATAAAGAGCTGTGCTGTGCTGGGAAGCAAAGCCCAGCCCGAAAGCGCGGATCATATCATCCGATACGCCGCGTTTTTTCAGGTATGCCATTCCCGGCTGTCCCGTGCTGCTCTGAAGCACATGCCAGTAAAACAGCGCCGCCTGCTTGTGCATTTCCAGAAGCATCGCCCGCGCGTCCCGTTCTTCCCGGGATCCCTGCCGGCCCGTATCTTCAGGCAGCTCGATCCCGGCGCGGTCCGCCAGCATTTTCAGTGCTTCCTGGAAGGAGCAGTTTTCATACTCCATGATAAAGGTGATCACATTGCCGCCCACCCCGCAGCCGAAGCAGTGATACATCTGCTTTCCGGGAGAGACGGAAAAGGATCCGGTCTTTTCATTATGGAACGGGCACAATCCGAAATAATTGCTGCCCTTTTTGGTCAGGTGGACGTAATTGCCGATCACGTCGACGATCGGGTTCCGGCTCCGCACCTCTTCGACCAGTTCATCGGGATAATACATTAATACACCCTGCTTTCCCGCCAGCCCTGAGGTACGAACAGTTCCTCATAGGTCTGTACCGCGTACGGGTCTGTCATTCCGGCGATGTAATCACAGACCGCGCGTTCCTTCCGTTCTCCGTTTTCGATCAGCCTCCGGTACAGTTCCGGGATCTTGTCCGTATGCTCCAGATAATATCTGTACAATACGCGCAGCATATCCTGCGCCTTCTGTTCCTCATGCTTCACCGTGCTGCTGGTATATACCTTTTCAAACATAAAGTCCCTGAGGCCCATCATCGCGTCATAGACCTCCGGAGACAGCATGATGTCGTCCTTACCCAGGCTGCTCATGATCAGGTCATGCACCAGGGTATTCAGGCGCACCTTGACCGAATGTCCCAGAACATCCGCGTATTTGTCCGGGATATCCTCTTCCGTAAGGACTCGCGCGCGGATCGCGTCGTCAATGTCATGGTTAATATAGGCGATCTTATCTGAAAGCCGGACGATCCTTCCCTCCAGAGTCTCCGGAATGGTGGGAACGCCGTGCATGAGGATCCCGTCCCGGACTTCATAAGACAGATTCAGTCCTTCTCCGTTCCTTTCCAGAATATCCACGATCCTGAGGCTCTGCTCCGCGTGAAGGAATCTGCCGAGGCCCGCCTCACTGAGCACTTCATCAAGCACCTTCTCCCCGCTGTGGCCGTAAGGCGTATGGCCCAGGTCATGGCCGAGCGCGATCGCTTCCGTCAGATCTTCATTCAGCCTCAGAGCCTTCGCGACCGTCCGCGCGATCTGGGAGACTTCCAGCGTATGGGTAAGCCGCGTACGGTAATGGTCGTCCTCCGGAGCCAGGAACACCTGGGTCTTATTCTTCAGGCGGCGGAACGACTTGCTGTGGATGATCCTGTCCCGGTCGCGCTGAAAGCACGTCCGCATGTCGCAGGGTTCTTCCCATACCCTGCGGCCCCTGGAATCCTTCGCGTGGGCCGCGTAAGGACTCAGTATCTGATATTCTCTGTTTTCAATTTCTTCTCTGATCAGCATTGAGACCCTTTCTGTATATCCGGCCGGCAGTTTCCCGGCCGTGTTTCACATCTCTCAGCCTCTTCCCCGGAAAAAGCGGCGTCTTCTATTATTTTATAAAGGCCGGGGCAAAAGGTCAAGCCCCGGCCTGATGATACAAAAGCGCCCCGGCTGCGCGGCCGGGGCTGAAAATCTATTTATAGGAGGGGACTAAGAAACTGTGGTTCGCTGATACCAGGTTCTGTATACCATGTTTCGCTTATGTACAGCATAACTGTAATATGCACTCGTGAATATAAAGTGAATTCCAGAAAAACATTCTGTGAACAAATTGGTACGATTCCCGGCGAATAGGCAATGTGCACAAATGTTTCACATTTATTTCATATGATTTAGTTGATTTTGCGATGAGTTGTGATATAATGGGTTTACAGAAAGGAACGGGTCCTTTCCCGGCGCTTTTCTGAATGTGTTCAGTCACAATGAAAGGAGCGTGATTTTATGAAATATGTGATCACAGGCAGAAATCTGGAAGTTTCAGATGAACTCCGCTCTTATGTGGAAAAGAAATTTGGAAAGCTGGATAATTATTTTTCCGATGATACGGAGATCCATGTAACGCTCAGCCAGCAGCGTGAAGACGCAAAGGTCGAAGTTACAATCCCCATGCGCGGTACCACCATCCGCGCGGAGGAGACCAGTACGGATATGTACGCCTCCATTGACCTTCTGAAGGATGTTGTGGAAGGCCAGCTCAGAAAAAACAGAAAGAAGCTGATCGACCGGAAGCAGAATAAGCCTTCCTTCTCTTCCTACTTCATGGAGAATTATGAAGATGAGGACGTGCAGGAGGAATCCATAAAGATCGTCCGGACCAAGCAGTTCGCCATTAAACCGATGGATCCGGAGGAAGCCTGCTTCCAGATGGATATGTCCGGACACAGCTTCTATGTCTTCTGGAACGCGGACACAGACCAGGTCAATGTTGTATATAAGAGAAAGGACGGAAATTACGGGCTGATCGAGCCGGAATATGAATGATCCTGATCCCGTGGGATGATCCCCCGGGACGCCTATAATCTTTACCCATATTTACAGAAGCCGGGCAGAAGGAAGATCCTCCTGCCCGGCGGTTCTTTTCTTACGCGGCATCTTTTAGTCCAGTCTGCCGTCGCAGTACTTCCTGTGGATCTCTTCCACGTTCTTATTGATCTCGCAGTTGTCAAAGCTGAAGGAATCCATCAGCTCGTCGATCTCCTCCTTCGTCAGCCCCTTAAACTGGTTCAGGTATACATGCTGCAGCAGCGGATCCACATAGATGTCCGAAATGGTCTTCGGGAAATACTCGATGTGCTGGAACCAGTCAAAGCCCGGAAGCACCGGCTCGAACAGTTCCTGCACCGCGTCCTGCAGGTTTTTCACGCACTCTTCCACCTTCACTGCCGCTTCGTTATCCGACCGGTGGAAGTAAGAGCTCTTCATCGCCTGTACCGGCTGGATGAATTTCATGTACTTGCTGTCCGGTTTCAGGTGCAGAAGGCCGAAGCTTCCCACCATCTTCAGGCTCCAGCTGGTCCAGTGGACGCCTTCCTTCTTGAAGATATCCAGCTGTCCGTCGCCTAAAGAAAACTCGCTGACCCACAGCGGGACGTTGTATTTATTTACATAATCCCACCACTCGCTGTCATAGAATTCCTCCTCCAGCAGGCGGTAGTACTCATCGCTGCCCCTCTCCACTTCGGGATGGCGGCGGAGCACAAAGGAATAGTTATGGCTGGAGTAGATCATGTTCGGGCCGTAAGGCGCGTCCAGGCCTTCGAAACGGCGGCTGAAATCATCGCCTTCAACGGCGATGATATGCTTCGGGTCGATGGCGCGGATCGCGTTGTACAGGTCATGATAGAGGGAATTGATGGCATCCCAGTCCGCCACGTACGGAAGAGGCATCCGGTTGTACTGATTGTTCGTGGTAGGTTCGTTCAGAAGATCATAAGCAGCCACCACCGCGCGGTCCTTATACCGTTCCGCCAGCTTCTCCCAGAGCGCGATCACCCGGTCGCGGAAATGCTTTGTCCGCCACAAAAGAGCGGTACGCATGTTATTGTCGCTGTGCCAGTCGCAGTTCTGATGCCCCTGGGCCGCGTGAAGGTCAATAATGACGTAAATGCCGTATTTTTCGCACCAGTCCAGGACCTTGTCCATCATCAGGAACCCTTCTTCCTTGTAGACAAAGGGATCCATATCATCTTCAAAGTGCCGGTAGTTGATGGGGAAACGGAGTACATTGACGCCGATACCTGCCATATAGGCCACGTCCTTCTCCGTAAAGAACCTGTCCAGAAGGCTGGTGAACATGTACTCGCCCAGCTCCTTTCCCAGGATCTCCTTCGCGTAATAGCGGAGCCGGTGCTCTACGCCGGGGAAGCCGTCCATAAAGTCTTCCATATTCATCCACGCGCCGATGTTCGTGCCGCGGAGATATACCTTTCTGCCGCTTTCCGTGATGATGTCACGTCCTCTTGTCTGCAAAAATTCCATACATCTCTCCCTTCTATGCTTATTTATTTGATTTTCAATGGATCAGCGCGGTCCGCTAAAGCACCGCCTTTACCTGCGCGCAGTCTCCGCGCTCATCAGGTGGAGCCGGGTGGCCGGCGGAAGCAGATCCGCGTACCGGTAGTCACTATCGAAAATAAGCTTCCCGCAGTACACGAGGCTTGCGCCGTTCAGTTCAGCTCTCAGGTAACCGGCATCGTCATTTGGAAAATGCGACGCCTCCCGGGAATAGCTTGGTGAAGTACAGTCCGGGGAACCGATGATCCTGCCGGACATGATCTCCTCCGCAAGAAGGATCAGCGTATCCAGATAACCCGGATCCACCGGTGTGCCGTTATGGGCAGGAAGGATCCAGTCGAATTCATTCGCGCGGGCCTTCAGTTTCAGCATGGCATTCCGGTAGGTTTCCACAGAAGATGCGGGTCTTGAGTGGATCTGTCCGGGAACTTCAGCATATCCGGGCAGAAGGAGCACCTGTCCGCTCTCCACTTCGTCTCCCGGAAAAAGAAGCCGGCGTGTTTTGTCCAGGACCGCGATATTTCCCGGCGCGTGACAGTCCAGAAGGATCACTTCCAGTTCACGTCCCCTGACGGGAAGAACGTCTCCGTCCTTCACCAGGGTATATTCATAATCCAGAGGATAGGCGGAAGGATCTCCGCCCATGACGTTTTTTCCGCTTTTTGCCGTATCCGAAGTCCCGTAGATCACGTCGAACCAGCCGTTGCCGGCAGTATGGTCAAAATGACTGTGGGTATTGACGACCTTGCGGACAGGCAGCTCCGTCAGAGTCTCGGCATATGCCCGTATATTTCCGCGCTCCGACCCCGCGTCGATCATGACCGCTTCCTCTTCGCAGAGAAGCAGATAAGAGTCGGCGCCCGGCCCCGTGATCACGATCGTATCCGGAAATATCTTCCGGGACATGAAATACTGATCTGCCATACGGCA
>CADCQD010000102.1 GCA_902803485.1 uncultured Eubacteriales bacterium
CAGCAACCTCACGCTTCATCGCTATCATGCCACAGCAACGTACAATATAACACAATGATCTGTAAAATGCAAGCAGTTTCTTATATTTTTTTCGGATCCCGCCTGAGGCGGGATCCGCGTCATATTATTTCAGGAATCCGTTCACGATCTGCTCTTCCGCTTCCGCTTCCGTAAGGCCCAGTGTCATGAGTTTCGTGATCTGGTCCCCGGCGATCTTGCCAATGGCCGCTTTGTGGATCAGCGCGGCTTCCGTTGAACTTGCGGTGATCTCCGGGACCGCCTCGATCCTTGCGCTGTCCATGATAATGGAATCACACTCGGAATGGCCGGCGCACTGCGCGTTTCCGTGCAGCTTGGAAATGAACCGCTGGTGCGAGCTGTCTCTTGCCACGGAACGGGAGACCACGTTCGCGGAGGAACCGTCTCCGTTCAGCTCCACAACGTATTCCGACTCCGCTTCCTGATCCTCATGCGTCATCAGCCGCTCGTGGACGGTAAGTTCCGCTCCGGATCCAAGGACGGCAAGGGAAGAACGGAAGGTGGAATCGATGCCCCTGATCTGGACCATCTCCATTTCCATGGAGGTATTTTCCTTCATATATACTTCTGTCCTGGGGTTCATGATGCGTTTCCCCCGGGCCCCCTCCGTACCGGAGCCGTAATGCTTCTCCACATACCGGCAGCGGGAATTCTTTTCTATGAAGAACCGGTGGATGCCGTCATGCGCGGAATCCTGGTCGCCGCAGTTATAGATGCCGCAGCCCGCCACGATCACCACGTCACAGTCTTCTCCGATATAAAAATCATTATAGACCACTTCCTTCAGGCCGGACTCGGAGATCACGACCGGGATATGCACGGATTCATGCTTCGTCCCCGGCTTAATGAAAATATCGATCCCCGGCTTGTCTTCCTTGGAACGGATCTCGATATTCGCCGTGCTTCTGCGGCCGTCCGTGGCGCTGTTGACCCGGAAATTGTACGCTCCTTCCGGAACGTCGTGAAGATCCGCGATCTCTTCTATGATCCTCTTTTCAATAATATCCATACGAGCCTCCACCCTCAGGTTCAGTTGATGAAACGGTCGCAGACCGAAGAGGCGTCTCCTGTTCCGAGAAGCTTCGGGAGTATCTCTTCCTTCGGCCCTTCAGCGCTGACCTCGCCGCCGGAGATCACCACGATGCTGTCCGCGATCTCCAGGATCCTTTCCTGATGGGAAATAATAATAATGGTGCCTTTCAGCGTTTCCCGCATTTTGCGGAAGACCTGGATCAGGTTCTGGAAGCTCCAGAGGTCGATGCCGGCTTCCGGTTCGTCAAAGACTGAGATCCGTGTGCCCCGGGCGAGGACCGTCGCGATCTCTATCCGCTTCAGTTCGCCGCCGGAAAGGCTCGCGTTGATCTCCCGGTCAATATAATCTCTGGCGCAGAGCCCCACAGCCGAAAGATATTCGCAGGCCTCCACGATACTGAGATCTCTTCCCGCGGCGATCCGGATCAGGTCCTTTACCTGCAGCCCTTTAAAACGGACCGGCTGCTGGAAAGCAAAGCTGATGCCCCGCCTGGCCCGTTCCGTGACCCCGAGTCCCGTAATATCCTCGCCGTCCAGAAGGATCTGTCCGGCGCTGGGCGTCCGGATCCCGGCGATCAGCCGGGCCAGTGTGGATTTTCCGCCGCCGTTGGGCCCGGTGATGGCAATAAAGCTGTCATCCGGAAAATCCAGTGTGATGTTTTTGATGATCTCGATGTCAGATTCATTTTCCCTGACACCCAGTGTAAGATTCTTTACAGATAACATTCCTTCAGACTCCTGATCAAAAAAGCCCCATCCCTTCCGGTATCCCGGAACTGGATGGGGCGCATGGATCTATCATTGTTTATTTCTGGTTTTCCTCATCCTTTTTCGCGGGCTTTGCGGATTCCGGCGCGCTCGGAGACGCCGGATGCTCCAGCTGGACAACTGCGGATTTCTGCATCGGGATGCGGCAGTTTTTATTGCTGCCGAATTCAACGATGATGGTGTCCTCGGTAATATCGATCACCACACCGTAAAATCCGGACGTGGTAAGTACCGTATCTCCGACCTGCATGGTCGAAAGCATCTCGCGCTGTTCCTTCTCCTGCTTTCTCTGGGGGCGGATCGCGATAAAGTACATGGCCCCAAAGAATACAAGCATAACGACTACGTACATCAGGATACCGCTGGTGGGATTCGCTGCAGCTTCCTCTCCGCCGGCAGGTACCATGCATCCGGACATCAGGAACATGGAAAAAGCAGCGGCTGCCAGTGTTAATTTCTTCATATAATAAACCTCCATGCGGCAGTGCCGCGCTTTCTTATGATCCGGCGGCTCAGCGGCCCCGGCCGTCCCGCGGCGTCTCTTCTTCTCCTTCCCGGAGTGAGCGCAGGACATTATCTTTATACTCTTTAAACACTCCTTTGTCAAGTGCATCGCGGATCTCCAGCATCAGGTGATTGTAAAAATACAGATTATGAAGTACCGCGAGCCGCATGCCAAGCATTTCCTTTGCCTTCAGGAGATGCCGGATATATGCCCTGCTGTAGCTTCTGCAGGCAGGACATCCGCAGCCCTCCTCGACAGGCCGCGTGTCCCGTTCGTATTTCTGGTTGAACAGGTTCAGTTTTCCCTTATGCGTATAGACGTGGCCGTGCCGCCCGTTTCTGGAAGGGTATACGCAGTCAAAGAAATCAACGCCCCGGTCAACGCTTTCCAGGATGTTCTCCGGCGTTCCCACACCCATTAAATAAACCGGTTTATTCTCCGGAAGATGAGGAACCGTCACGTCCAGGATGCGGTACATCTCTTCGTGGCTCTCCCCCACCGCAAGTCCGCCCACCGCGTACCCCGGAAGGTCCAGCTCCGAGATCTCGTCCGCATGGCTGATCCGGATATCTTCTATGATCCCGCCCTGATTGATGCCGAACAGGAGCTGCTCCCGGTTCACGGTATCCTCCATACTGTTCAGCCGGGCCATTTCCTGGGCGCACCGCCTGAGCCACCGGGTGGTCCGCTCCACAGAAGGCAGTATGTAATCCCGCTCCGCCAGAGCCGGCGGGCATTCGTCAAAGGCCATGGCAATGGTGGACCCCAGGTTCGACTGGATCCTCATGGATTCCTCCGGCCCCATAAAGATGGGGCTTCCGTCAATATGCGAGCGGAACTATACGCCTTCCTCCTTGATCTTCCGGATCCCGGCCAGAGAATAGACCTGGAATCCGCCGGAATCCGTCAGGATGGGCCTGTCCCAGTTCGTAAAGCGGTGCAGTCCGCCCAGATCGCGCACCAGACCGTCTCCGGGACGTACATGAAGATGATACGTATTGCAGAGCATTACCTGGGTGCCGATCTCCCGGAGATCGTCCGTGGACACAGCCCCTTTAATGGCTGCCACGGTTCCCACATTCATAAATACCGGCGTCTCGATCACGCCGTGTACCGTCTCCATCCGGGCACGCTTCGCGCGCCCTTCTTTCTTTAATACTGTATACTTCATCTGAAGTCTCCTGGATGCTGAATCAAAAAGGGATCCGCCGCGGAACGCGGCGGATCCCGGAAACTCTTATAACAACGATCAGGCTTCTGCCTTCTTCACGCCGAATTTCGTGCGGAAAATGTACCAGAGCGCGCCGCTGAGGCAGACAGAAGAATAACCGCCTACGATGATACCGACCATCAGAGGAAGCGCGAACTCCTTAATGGAAGTCACACCGAAAATATAAAGCGTGATCACCATAAACAGGGTCGTCAGAGAGGTATTGATGGATCTGCCCAGTGTCTGAGTCACGGAAAGATTCACGACCTTCTTCAGATCTCCGCCGCCGAGAATGCCCAGATTCTCTCTGATACGGTCAAAGATAACGATCGTCGCGTTGATCGAATAACCAACCAGAGTCAGCATGCAGGCGATAAAGGTATTGCCGACTGTCCAGCGGAATACCGCGTAGCAGGCCAGGACCACCAGTACGTCATGCACCAGCGCGAGCACTGAGGAAGACGCGAAACGGATGTCGCGGAACCGGATCCAGATATACAGCAGCATCGCGATCGCCGCCAGGATCACGGAAATGATGGCGGAACGCGCCATTTCCTTTGAGACCGTACCGGAAATATTTTCATAGGTGATCTTGGAACTGTCCACGCCGAACTGTCCTTCCAGCACCTCGTACATGGCGGAACGCTGATCCTGCGTCAGTTCCTGCGTCTTGATGATTACGTTATTGCTGCCGACTACGGGAGTCAGGGTCACGTCAGTGGAACCGATGGCGTCAGAGATCACCGGCTTCACTTCAGATTCCAGCTGTTCCACAGTGCGGTTCTCATTGAAGGCTACGTCCGTAGAAGTACCGCCCACGAAATCCAGAGAATAGTTCAGCGCGTAGGTCTTTGCGCCATTGATGACCATGGCCAGAATGCCGATGACGATCACTGCGGCAGACGCGATCAGGAAGATCTTTCTTCTGGAAAGGAAATCCTTCTCCTTTGCCGGCTTCTTCTCTCCGTAGAACTTCTTGTCCTGGACGCCGACCGCGTAGACCGCGCGCATCAGCATGCGGGTCACTACCAGCGCGGTGAACATGGAAAGAACGATACCGAGAGCCAGTGTGATCGCGAAGCCTTTGACGGTGCCGGATCCGAAGAAGTACAGCACTACTGCCGCGATCAGGGTCGTTACGTTGCCGTCGATGATGGCGGACAATGCCTTCTGGAAACCGGCGCTGATGGCGCCGCTCACGGAACGGCCGAGGCCGATCTCTTCCTGTACACGGGAGAAAATAATGACGTTCGCGTCGACTGCCATACCGATACTCAGGATGATACCTGCAATACCGGGCAGAGTCAGCGTGATCTCCTGGTTAAATGCCGCAAGCAGTACGATGATCAGTCCTGTATAGAAGAACAGAGCCAGTGACGCGCACACGCCGGGTACCCTGTATAACACAATGAGGAGAATCGCAACAAGGATCAGACCCACAAGGCCTGCCATCAGGCTGGTGGAGATCGCCTTGCTTCCCAAGGTCGCGCCAACGACCTGGGATCTCAGCTCTTCCAGTTCGATCGGGATCGCGCCGATACGGATATAGCTGGCAAGAGTTGTGGCGGATTCATAAGTGAAACTGCCTTCGATCTGGCAGCTGGGAGACGTGATCTGCTGTTCGCAGGTCGGCGCGCTGATCACTTCGCCATCATAAACGATGTACAGCGGCTTTTTCGTTCCCGCGATCTCTCCGGTCACTTCGGAGAACTTCTTCTGGCCGTCTTCCGTAAAACCGACCACGACGATATACTTTCCGTCCTGGTCCGCGCCGGCCTGCGCGGAATTGATGTCATTGCCGTCCAGCCTGGTGGTTCCGGCAATGTCAGAATAATCCGTGCAGAAGATCAGCGTACCCGGAGTACCCAGCTCCTGAAGGACCTGGTCCGCGTTCGTTTCACCGGGGATATCGATGGTCAGGCGGTTGCTGCCCTCCTGATAGACCACGGCTTCTGTGGAATAACCTTCCACACGCTTCTGGAGTTTCATCTTTGTGTCTGCCATATCCTGAGCGTCCGGCGTTTCCTCACCCTTGGCCTGGTATGTAATGGATACGCCTCCGCGGAGGTCAAGACCCAGCTTGACATCACTGAGTGAGCCGGAATGTTCATAGGTCCAGCCGTTGGCTGCCGTGTAAAGGACCAGCACAAACAGGATGGCAAAAACCACCAGGCTCACGATGCCTCTTGTCTTGGAGTAGGATTTCATGATTCTTTCCTCTTTTCGTAA
>CADCQD010000103.1 GCA_902803485.1 uncultured Eubacteriales bacterium
ATAGGTCCCTGAGACGTCGAATGCCCGGAGGCGCTGATAGTTGTTCGTTTCATTTACGAGTACGTCGATGGTGCCGTCTTCCCGGATACCTTCCAGCCGGAATGCTTTTACCATGGTCTTCGGTACATAGCTTTCCGGCCAGTTCAGCGGCCGGTTGTGCAGCATGTTCCGCTCCCGTTTTGCTTCGCGCTCCGGCAGAGTCGTACGGTTCAGGTCACTGTCAAAAATAATGCGGATATGGGAAATGGGTGCGGGCGTTTCGAAGACGTAAGCAGCCGCAGTGTTCTTCGAAAGGACCGCGCCATTGTCTCTGCCGCCGATGGGACGGTCCAGGCCGTTTCTTAAGTTTTCCGCGTCCGGCGCTTCGCAAAGAAGCCGGGCGCGTTTTGTCAGCGCCGGAACTTCCCGGACGTTGAATGGAAGATAGCAGTCATCCTCCATCAGCGTCTGCTTGAATTCCTGAAGCCGCTCCTGATAAACGCCGCGGGGTGAAAGATGGTCCCGTACAGCGATGGCTGCCGCTGTGCCCACAGCCTGGCCTATGGACGCGCATGTGGCCATGACGCGGGTAGAACTCATGGCGGTGTGAGTGACGGAAATATTCCTTCCTGCGAACATGAGATTATCGATATTCACAGAATACATGCTTCGGTAGGGAATGCCGTAGGGAGACGGAGCCGGATGAAAAATGGTGGGAACACCCGGCGAGCGGAAGCCCGCCGGATCATGGTCGTCCATGGACCATCCGCCGTATGCCGCCAGATCTTCAAATCTTCCTCCGGCGCGGACTTCGTTCTGCGTCAGGATGTGATCCCCTACATAGCGGCGGCTTTCCCGCTTCCCGGGAAGGATGCCCATCCAGTCCAGCCTCCAGTTCGCGTTCTTTTCCCTGTTCTCCGGATCATTTTTGACAAAATCCCAGATGCCGTACGCAGTCTTCAGCAGTTCATCCCGTACTTTTTCCGCGTCCAGCAGCACGTCCTGTTCTCCGCCAAGTTCCAGATACCAGAAGTTCTCCATGGGATCCGCAAGATCCGGTACCCGGTACGGAAGATCCTCTTTGGTATAGTGATAAGCCCATACAGGAGGAATGAAGGTGCTGGGCCGAGTTTCTTCCCTGGCCTGGATCATGCAGCTCATGCCCATGGTCTTTTTGTCCGCCGTTTCCGGCGCGATATCTTCCCCGAATTCTGCCCGGGCTTCCCGGCCGATCCTAAACTCCGCGCCGGTGAGGGGGGCCAGGACACTGTCTCCGGAGCAATCCGCGAACAGAGGCGCAGTGATCCGGTGCCGGGTCTGCGTGGTCATCTGCCAGCCGGTTACTGATGTGATCCTGCTGCCGTCCATACTGCAGTCAGTACAGGTGCAATTCAGCAGCAGCTCGATATTTTCATTGCAGGCCGCCATTTCATACATAATGCCATCCCAGATGGAATAGTTTTTATCCGGGTTCCTGTACAGGTTTTCCAGCATCAGTTCTTCCACCAGGCCGGTCTCCCGGTTGTTCTCCCCGTGGGCGCCGCAGACCCACATCCGGATCTCGCTGGAGGCGTTGCCGCCCAGCATCGGGCGGTCCTGAAGCAGTACGACCTTTGTGCCGTGCCTGGCGGCGGCAACCGCCGCGCACAAGCCGGAAAGGCCGCCTCCCACTACGCAGAAATCCGCAGTATGCTCGATCATCGGAAAACCGTCTTTTGTATGCATCTTATGTCCCCCTGCTTTATTTTGCCTTTATTATAGCAGAACCACCGGGAATGAACAGGGGCGATTTTTGTTTTGTCGCCTGCGCGGCGACCCGGGATCTGCCGGTTATGCTATACTGTTGACTGTAAGAAAGAGTCTGACACAAAAAGGAGGGACGAAAATGATTGGCGCGATTTTAGGTGATATTATTGGTTCCAGGCACGAGTTTCACAACATTAAGACCAAAGACTTTGAACTGCTGACTCCGGAATGTGAATTTACGGATGACACGGTCATGACCTGCGCGGTCGCTCAGGCGCTTATGGACTGTAACGGTGATTACAGCAACCTTTCCGGAAAGACTGTGGATGCCATGCACCGGATCGGGAGGAAATACCCCTTCTGCGGATACGGCGGAATGTTCTTCCGGTGGATGTTTGACGACCATGCGGAACCTTATAACAGTTTTGGCAACGGTGCCGCCATGCGCGTCAGTCCGGTGGGTTTTATTGCGAAGGACGTGGATGAAGCAAAGGAACTGTCCAGAAAAGTGACAGAGATCACGCATAACCACCCGGAAGGACTGAAAGGCGCGGAGGCAGCAGCAGTGGCCATCGTCATGGCGCGGACGGGCGCGGATAAAACAGAGATCCGCGATGTGATGGAACGGGAGTATTACCCGCCGGTCCATTCTGTGGATGAGTACCGCAGGCTGATCCGCGGTCATGGAGATGAGACCTGCCAGGTCAGCATGCCGGAGGCGCTGCAGTGTTTTTATGAAGGGGAAAGCTATGAGGACGTGATCCGTAACTGCGTCAGCATCGGCGGAGACAGCGATACTCTGGCGGCGATCGCAGGGGGGATCGCGGAAGCGTATTACGGCGTGCCGGAAGAACTGAAACGGCAGCTGCCCGTATACCTGGATGAGCGGCTGATGGGGATCACAGAAGAATTTACGGCTTGCATTCACTCACGTTTTGATATATCATTTTGATGGGTTTCTGTGTCCTTTTCCATGGAATGCGCTGCCGGTTTTACGGCAGCGTAAAGTCTGATTTACAGACAGAGTCTGCTTCTGTCTATAATTCTGATCAGGACCTATAAAAGGAGGTGGCAGATTGAATTATAGAATCCGTTATTCCTGCTGGAGCCATACGGGAAGAAGCAGAAAAATGAATCAGGACAATTATATCTGTGACGGAAAAATACTGGACTTATCTGCCGCGGCGGAAGAATTCCCCCTGAACGGATGGCTGGATCCCGATGATGGGCCTTCTCTTCTGGGGGTGTTTGACGGAATGGGCGGAGAACAGTGCGGTGAAGTGGCGTCATTGATCGCGGCGTCGAGAGCGGCGAAGGTCCGCCTGGGGGAGAGGCCCCTGGAGGAGCTGAAAAAATACTGCAGTGACGCGAACCGCCTGATCTGCGATTACGCGGATCAGCACGAGATCGATTCCATGGGGACCACGGCGGCGCTTCTTGCATTTACGGAAAAGGGGATCTCGCTGTGCAATATCGGAGATACAAAGATCTTCCGCTTCAGCCACGGCACACTGAAGCAGATCTCTATTGATCATTATTCCGTAGCGGCATACGGAAAAAAGCCGCCGCTATCCCAGAATCTGGGGATCCCGGAGGATGAGATGATCATTGAGCCGTACTACGCCAAAGGATATTACCATGATCATGATAAATACCTGATCTGTTCAGACGGGCTTACGGATATGGTGAAGCTGGATGAGATCAGCAGGATCATTTCGGATACGCAGTTTGACGAGATCACGGAGCGCCTTCTGGACACCGCACTGAACAACGGGGGCAGGGATAATATCACGATCATTATGTGTGAAATAAAGAAAAAGAAACAGGGACTTTTCGGAAGAACATTCTGGTGATCCTGTGTTTGTGAGGAAATGTGATGGAGGATGATAGGATCATCAAGGCCGTGTGGCCGGATTGGGACGTGGAAAAGACCCTGGATCATGATACCTGGGGCTCGCTTTTTCAGGTGGTAAAAAAGCGGGAGCATGGCCCGGAGAAAAGAGCAGCGGTCAGAGTGATCTCCATACCGCAGAATGAATCGGAAGTGAGTATTCTGCGGGCTGAAGGTCTTTCGGAAGAGAACATCAGATCATACTTTTACGGTATGGTCAGGAATATCGTCCGAAAATACAAACTGATGCAGTCTCTGGAAGCGTCACAGTGCTTTATCAGCGTGGAAGACTACAAAGCACTTGAAAAAAGAAATGAGTTCGGCTGGGTGATCGCTGCCAGGATGACGCTGATGCCTTCCCTTGAAAAGTATTCTTCCGGGAAGACCTTCACGGAAGCGGAAGTGCTGAAGATCGGTCTCGACATATTGAGCGCGCTGGAGCTGTGCGAGCAGAAGAATATCGTTCATCTGAATGTGGACCCGTCGTATATCTACGTGGACCGGTCAGGAAAATACCGGCTGGGAGAATTTGATCTTACGGCAGGCTCGGAGAATACCGGCGCGTACTATTTCAATGGCGCGCAGAACTATATCGCGCCGGAAGTGGAACGGGGCGCGGTCTACGACCGCCGGGCGGATCTCTATTCTCTTGGCATGATCCTGTACCGCCTGATGAACCGGAAAAGAATGCCTTTCCAGAAGTCCGCGGCATCCGGCGCGGGCCCTCTGGAAAGAGAGGCAGCCAACAGACGGAGGCTGGACGGGGAGGAATTCCCCGCGCCTTACGACGCGTCCCGGCAGATGGCCAAGGTCATTATGCGCGCATGCGCTTTTGAACCGGAAGCGCGGTTTGCGTCCGCTTCCGCCATGAAGCAGGCGCTTCTGGACGTGCAGAGCGGGAGTTACGTGGATGAAGAGGATGACCTGGACAAGACGGTTTCCGTCAGGAAACTGAGTCCGGAGCGGAATACCCCCGGTCCCGCGAACGGCCGGGGCTCCATGGATCACGCTTATCCCGTGAATGGTCCCGGTCCCATGAACATTGAGGACCGCTGGGCCGGGCAGGACCTGGACGCGACCATATCCGTCCGGGGAGCTCAGCCGGGACAGCCTTATGAAACAGATGCGCAAAGCATGGCGCAAAAGGCCATGTATCAGCCTGAACCGCGGAAAGCGGTGGGCAGCTTTAATACAAGCAGGAGATCGCGGATACTGATCACCATCGGTATTGTGCTCGCTACCCTTCTTCTCCTGGGGGGAGGAATACTGATCGGCGCGAAACTTCTGAATCACACAGAGGATAAAGCAGGGACGGAAGCGGAAGAGGTCAAAGATCCCGATGACGCTGACGAGGATGATGAGACTCCGGAAGATACGGAGGACGCGGAAGGCAGGGACGAGTAAATGCAGGATCTGGGTAATAAAACAACAGCTGGTTACAGAATGTCAGGCAGCACTGCTGTACCGAGCAGCATCAATATGACGATTTTTGACGGCATGAATCCCCCGAGCACAGTATCGCTGAACGGCTTCGGGAAGCCGGTCGTCACTCTGGGCCGCAGGAACGAGCAGTATACCAATGATATCGAACTGACCTCACGGGTGGTTTCCAGACAGCACTGCCGTTTTGTATTCAGAGGGAATCAATGGGTCATTGAAGACCGGGCGCTGTTCGGAAGCAGGCCAAGTGAGAACGGCCTGATCTATAATAACACGGCGATCCTGACCAGGGTGCTCTGCGACGGCGACTTCATCCGTATCGATGACGGTGTGGAGACCATTAAGGAAGGTGTTCTTCTGGTATTCTCTTCACAGGAATCCAATAATAAGTGGAATACGCTTCCTTTGAGCGGGAAACCGGAGATCCGGATCGGCCGTGACGCGAGCTGTGATATCGTCCTTCCGCATGTCAGTGTTTCCAAATGCCATGCCAGGATCCTGATGGATCAGGGGCGGTATTACATCCTGGATAACGGCAGTACCAACGGCGTGCTGGTCAATAACATGCGGGTCATGGGCAGGCAGCTCCTTCATGAGAAGGACGTGATCGCGGTCACGAACTCCAAACTGATCTTCACCTCGCAGATGATCTCCTACTGCTGCTATAAGAGCGGTGTTTCCGTGGATGCCACGAACGTGGTGATCACGCGCGGCAGAGGAAAGAAATCCTTTGTGACCGGCAATAACGTCAGCCTGAATATCCGTCCGGGCGAGCTGGTAGCGATCATTGGCGGCTCCGGCGCGGGAAAATCCACCATCCTGAACTGCATGTGCGGATATCTTCCGCCCACCAAAGGTGACGTATACATCAACGGTATTAATCTTTATAAGAATTTCGATTCTCTGAAAAAGCTGATCGGTTATGTGCCGCAGGCGGACATCGTATATGACAACCTGACCTTATATGATATGCTTTCCTATACCGCGAAGCTCCGGCTTCCGAAAGATACCTCCAAAGCGGAAAGTGAAGCCGCCATTGAACGGGCGATCCAGCTGGTCGAGCTGACGGAAAAGAAAAACAGCTTTATCAAGTCGCTGAGCGGCGGACAGAGGAAGCGCGCAAGTATTGCCGTCGAGCTGCTGTCTGATCCGAATCTTTTATTCCTGGATGAACCGGCCTCGGGTCTGGATCCGGGGACAGAGCGGAATCTGATGCAGTCCCTCCGGGAGATGGCGGACAGCGGGAAGACTGTGATCCTGGTCACGCACAGCACGCTGCAGCTGAAAATGTGCGATAAGATCGTCTTTATGGGCAAGGGAGGCAACCTCTGCTTCTTCGGATCCTATGATGACGCGCTGAAATTCTTCGGTGTGGATGATGTGGTCGACGTTTACAACATGATCACGGAAAACGCGCCGGAATGGCGGGGCAGATATGATTATACAAACCGGATCAGGTCTCAGACTGGTCCGGCAAGGGCACAGGAGGAAACAGCTGCATCAAAGAAAAAGAAACCGCGGTTCCAGCTGCCGGTCCTCTGCTCCAGATATGTGAAGCTGGTCGTCAATGACCGCCAGCGCCTGCTGCTTCTCCTGGTACAGGCGCCGCTTCTGGCGCTTCTGATCTCGCTGGTGGCCAGCGGGGATCAGTTTGAGCAGTATGAAATGACCAAGAGCCTCCTGTTCGCGCTTTCCTGCTCGGCGTTCTGGGTGGGTATGCTGAACGCGATACAGGAGATCTGTAAAGAGCGGAATATCGCGAAACGCGAATACATGACCGGTTTGTCCCTGAATGCGTATGTGCTGTCCAAGATCCTGGTGCTTGGCGTTCTCTGCCTGATCCAGAGCGCTCTGATCGTTGGCGTATTCGCGCTGACTGTGGGCTATCCGGAAGAGGGGCTGTTTACGCATCCTCTGCTTGAACTTTTTATTACGACCTTCCTGACGGCGATCGCGTCTTCTGCCATGGGCCTTTTCGTGTCATCGCTGTTTAACAATGCGGACAGGGCCATGACTGTGGCTCCGCTTCTTCTGATGCCGCAGATCCTGTTCTCGGGCCTGATCTTCAAACTGGAAGGCGCGAGTGAAGCGATCTCCTGGTTCGCGGTATCCCGCTGGAGCATGGAAGGCTACGGGACCACGGCCAATCTGAACAGTCTGCAGATGAAGCTTCAGCAGCAGGGCATGCCCATTGAGCATGAAGCGGAAAGCTTTTACGAATTTACTGTGGAGCATATGATGGAGGCCTGGGGCATCCTGCTGGCTTTTGTCATCGTGTTCCTGATCATCGCGAGGATCGTTCTGAGCTCTATCGGAAAGGAAAAAGCATAAGATGTACGATGAGTTTAACAACAGCACGGATTTCACTGAACGGGCGTGGGATGCCTTATATGATGCTGTTGACAACGCGTACTTCTCAGATAAGGACGCGTCGCTGATCTATACGGTTCTGTCGAAACGGCTGAAATTCATCCCCTTCGGAGAGTATCTGAAGCGGTATATTTACAGGAAGGCTGGCTTTACAGAAGCGTTTGAGAATGTTCCTCTCTCAGATTATCAGCAGGTCATTAAAGAGTCCTTTGCGGAAAACTATACGCCGCAGTCCTTTGAACCGACCACCGCGAAATTGAGCGCGCTCTCGAAAAACTGGCTGACACAGCAGACAGTGAAAAGAAAAGTGGTATTTCTTCTGGGCTTCGGCCTTTCGATGAGTCCCCGGGACGTGAATGAGTTTCTGACAAAGGCGCTCAGAGAACAGGGCTTTAACGCGAAGGACCCCTTTGAGGTCATCTGCTGGTACTGCTATAAGCACGGCTGCAGTTATCTGAAGTTTGAAGAACTGTGGCAGATCTTCAGCGAAGCGGCGCCGGATGCCCTGGACGCCAGGCTCTTTTATTCAGACATGACCATAGGCGCCAGGAATACCGTAGCTTCGCTGAACAATGATGCCGCGCTGATCTCCTTTGTCTCCCGGCTGAAGACCTCGGATAACGCGCCGAAGCTGAGCGTTACCGCCAGACGGTATTTTGACGAACTGTTTACAAAGGCGCGGGAGCTGGTAGCGGAGATCTACAATCAGGAGGAAGAAGAGCAGTTCGAAGATGAGCTTACCATATACCGGTCTTCGCTCATGAATAATGAGCGGCTCTCGGACGCGGAAGTCCGGTACCGGCTGAAGAGAAGAGCGGAGATGAAAAAGGTCTATACCCGGGAGGACATTACGGAAAGCGACCTGGAGCATATCATTTCTTCCGCGATCCCCACAGACCGGCACGGGAATCTCACCCCGGGCAAGGCTTCCAAGCTGAACGCGCAGTTCTCCGGAAAACGCTTCAGCAGGCAGCACATCAGCGAGATCCTCGCGGGGAAAGCTGAAGTGAACCGGTTTGACCTGATCACGTTGAACTTTTTTATTTATTCGCAGAGCCTGGACCTGTATCCGAATCCGAAGACCCGGTATATCTCATTCATCGAGTCTACGAACAAGATGCTGGAACAGTGCTGGCTTGGCGAACTGTATATCAGTAATCCTTATGAATGCTTTGTCCTGATGTGTATTCTTTCAGAGGATCCTCTGGGAACGTACGCGGACGTCTGGGAGATGTCCTATCAGTAAAAGGGACCGCAGGCCGTAAAACCGCATTTACAAAATGGCGGCGCGGCGGATGTATCATCAGGGCAGTAAGGATGTATTGTTGTTTTATGTATAAAGAAGAGGTAGTGGTATGGCAAATGATATTCTGAGCAATGTCTGGCCTGAATGGCGGGCCGCGAAGCGCCTCGGAAGCGGAAGCTACGGCGTGGTTTACGAGGCAGTGCGGTCGGATCATGGCGTGGAAAGCAAAGCCGCCGTCAAGGTGATCTCCATCCCCAGCAGCGAGTCCGAGATCGACTCTTTGAAGGCGGAAGGGATCACGACGCAGGACCAGTCCAAAACATATCTGAAGGGTATCGTGGATGACTTCGTCAGTGAGATCCAGCTGATGGAGTCCTTTAAGGGCACACAGAATATTGTCAGTGTGGAAGACTATAAAGTCGTAGAGCGCACAGACCGGATCGGCTGGGATATCTTCATCCGGATGGAGCTTCTGACACCTTTTACCAGCTACATCAGTGACCAGACGCTGACGGAAAAGCAGGTGATCACGCTGGGCCATGACATTTGCAGCGCGTTGGAGCTGTGCGGAAGAAAGAAGGTCATCCACCGGGATATCAAGCCACAGAATATTTTTGTCAATGAATTCGGTAACTTCAAGCTGGGTGATTTCGGCATCGCGCGGAAACTGGAGAATGTGACCGGCGGCCTTTCTCAGAAGGGATCGCCGAATTATATGGCTCCGGAGGTGGCAAAAGGTACAAAGTATACGGCCTCCGTTGACCAGTATTCCCTTGGCATCGTCATGTAC
>CADCQD010000104.1 GCA_902803485.1 uncultured Eubacteriales bacterium
CCGGAATGAGATCGCGGCAGACAGGAGGTCTCTGGAAATGCTTGGATTGAGCTACGATCTCGGGCAGGAGATCGTCCTCACAGTGGTCGTCAGGCAGGGCGACGCGAAAGAGGGAACTCCGGAAGTGACGGAACAGATCCGCTATTCGCTCTGCGGCGTCGTTAAGGGCTTTGCGTCCGTCTGGGCATCAAGACAGCCGGATTACGTTTACCCGAATCTCCTCGTATCAGAGGAGGAGCTGTCCGCGCGGTATCAGACGGAACAGGAGGTCTATTATTCCCGGCTCGATCCCCGGTACAAAAAGCTGGACGTTTCCGAATTTGTCAAAGGCTTTTCAGGGACCAACGTCCTCTATAACAGCTATACCTACGGCCACGAGCTCTGGGGCGATCCGAAGCTCATGAAGCGTTTCACAGGCGTCATGATGCTGATCTCCGCGGCGGCCATTGTCTGCCTGCTTGCGTCCTACACGGATACAAGGAAGAAGAGCTACTACCGATTCCGGTGTCTGGGCATGTCCAAAAGGAAGCTCACGCTTCTCATCGCGGCGGAATGCCTGTTCGCGACGGTGCCCTCGGTTTTAGCCGGCGTCGTGTTTTCCTACCTTGCGGCGCTGTTGGCCTGCCGGATCGCGGCGGCGAAGATCGGTGGGCAGATGTTCTTTGATTTCGAGTTTACAACTCTTTTCACTCAGCTTGCAGTTCTCCTTATAACGGTGCTGGTGTCGACCCTTTTCGTGATCCTCCGGATGAGCGGCCGGCGGATCGCGGCGGGGACCGGAGAATACGGAGAAAAACAGCTGAAGATCCTTTCGGGAAGATCTGAGAAGGATAAAGCCCCTGTCCGGCATTTCCCGGAAAGACTGGAAGCGGTGCATCCCGCGGCACGTATTGCGTTTATCCTGATGACGGTCCTGGCCTCGGGCTTCATGGCGGCGGCCTTCTGGCCGGTCACGAAAGCGTTGGACTTTCACATTCCGGAATACAGAAATACGTCTGATTTCTACATCGGCGTCAATGACGCAGTCGAATTCGGTCAGTATGTGGATTCACCGGCCCGCATGGAGATCCAGGCGCCGAACCCGTTCCTGGGGTTTTCGGAGGAGGAGATCACAGAGCTTCGCGAAACGGCCGGGATTCGGAGCCTCAAAGCGGAAACGGCGGACCGGGGCCATCAGATCCTTTGGGAAGGCATGGAAAACAGTCCTATCCTGGACGCGCATTACGCCGCATCGTTCCTTTACGAACCCGGTGCGGACCCGGAAAAGATCATGGAGAGAGTCCGAAGTTCAGATCCCCGGATCAAAATGGGCGGCTTTACCGTCTTTGACTATACCGATACGGAAAGGCTTCGGCTCATCACGGAAAAGATCTTTGACACGAAGCTCACCCCCGAAGAACTGGAACGATGGGAAAAAGGAGATCTTCTCCTCGTGATCGTCAACTGTGATACGCGGGACCCGGAAACGGGAGAGGAGATGATCCTTAACGAAGACACCCTGAAAAGCGGCGATACGGTCGAGATCCGGACGTTACGCCAGGAAGAGGTCTGCCGGAGGAAAGTGCTGGTGATCGAGAACCGGATGACGGCTTCGGAAAGGATGGAGGTCGGCAAGAAGTATACCAAATACCGTCTTGTCCAGTTGGGGTACGTTGTGATGGCGTCGGAACGGTTTTTCGGGACGATGGAGCAGCTCGAAGGAAAAGAAAGACGGTACAACGGGATCTCGGTCTGGTTCAGCGATCTTGCATCCTATGAAGCGACGGACAAGGTCATTGCCGAAGCGGCAGCGGCGCACGACGCGTACTATTGCAGCGAAGCGGAGGCGAAGCAGCGGATCCTCGATCAGGAGATCATCGAAGCATTCGGTGTGTACGGCGTCCTGTTTGCGATGACTTATCTCATCTATCTGATCCTGGCGCGTTATTACCTGGGCGTCCGCCTGGCCCGCGGCCGGACGGGATACCGGAGGTTCCGGCAGCTCGGGCTCACAAAGTCCGGCCTTCGGAAAATGATCTTCCGGTCGGAATGTAAAAACTGCCTGTGGGTCTTCCCTGGGGCGGTCCCCGGCGCCGTGGCCGTCTGGCTGATGAACGTGTATCAGTTTGCGGCGGAGAAGCAGGCGGCGGAAGCTTCCGGAAGCGGCTGGGGCTTCTTTTCAACAATATTAAACAGGAACAGTGAAAACGTCCGTCTCTTAGGTCTTGAAAACATCTTTTTCTACTCCGGATTCCGGTATATGTTCGCGATGCTTTCGGTCCTGTTTTTGACGTTACTGTGCATGATATACTTTTCCGCACGCAGGGAGGCAGAGAGGAGCTGGAATGAGTAAGATCCTGGAAACAATCGGCATATCGAAGACTTATCACACTTCCCTGGTGCCGGCGGAAGCGCTGAAAGACTGTACAGTTTCGTTTGAAGAAGGGGAGTTCGCAGCCATCGTCGGCATGAGCGGCTCCGGAAAGACCACGCTGCTGCGTCTTCTGGGCACGCTGGACGTCCCGGATACCGGCGATATCCTTCTCCGGGGGAAGTCCGTCCTGAAGCTCACGGACGACGAGCTTTCCGCGCTCAGACGGCGGGAGATCGGCATCATCTACCAGGATTACAGCCTGTTCCCGGAATATACGGCTTATGAAAACATCGTCATGCCGTTCCATCTGGACGGCAGGAAGGAGGACCGGGCGGAGATCCGGGACCTCATGGACGTCCTCGGTATTTCACACTGCAGAAATCACTTCCCGAATGAAATGTCCGGCGGCGAACAGCAGCGGACGGCCATTGCCCGGGCGCTTTCGGCCCATCCGGCCGTCATCCTGGCGGATGAACCCACTGGAAACCTGGACGCTAAAAACAGCGCGGAGGTAGTACAGTTGATGAAAAAGGCTTCCCAGTTGTACAGACAGACCATCATTATGGTGACCCATGACCGCACTGCCGCAGAATATGCGGACCGGATCATCACGATCCATGACGGGGTAGTGCACGCTTAAGTAAGACAAAAGTTAACCATGACCTTTATGGCAGACATCCAGTTAATCAATAAAACGAACAACCCGGGACTATATCGGAAAGAAGAATCCGAAATGGTCTCGGGCAATTTTATTCTGGTGTTCCCCAGTTTTATACTCTTTCCTCATATCAAGCGGTTTCGTCATCAAAGAACGCTGTTTTTTTGTTGCCGTTCTTTTTATAGATACGAATCCATGAAAAATGATTAGGATCAATAAGCTTGCTGTAACTGAGCTTCAGAAAGGACCGAAAAAAGGCAAATGGAAGACTTATGTCAACGTAGACGGTAAAAGAAAGGAAATCATCCGCAAGACAGAAGACGAACTGTACGAGGCTTTGTTTGATTTTTATGTAACCCAGCAAAACAAGAGTAGTTCCCTGAAAGAAGTATTTAAGCTGCTCTGCATCCATAAAGAGGAGCATTTGGGGAGATCGGAACATACTGTATATATTGATAAAAACCGGTTTGAGATCATCAGCCCCGAAATCCGGAATAAACCGATCATGGAAATCACAGCTGAGGATATTGAGAGTTGGGTCGTCAATGAATATCTGAAGAGCATCCCCAGACCGGATGCTCTGATAAGAATGTTTCAGCTTTTGAGTCAGATTTTTGAATATGGCATAGAGAAGGATCTATGCGTCAAAAATCCTATGATTCATGTAAAAGCCCGGAACTATCTGAACAAATGCTCAACGAAGAGAAAAGCAGATGAAGAAAGGGAATTCTCAGAGGAGGAGCTGGAAGAGATCTTTATGGAAACCCAGAAGACTCCGGATAATGTACATGCCCTGATGATTCAGGTGGCCATGGAGACCGGACTGCGTGCCGGTGAGATTGTGGTTTTGCACAAGGATGATATCAAAGGGGAATATATTAGCGTACATCGTCAGCAGCTTAAGGGCAAAGATGATGAGGGCCATGAAGTCATTTACGAAGTAGGTTATACAAAGGATGAACGAACGCATCCTTCCGGCGGGAGACAGATACCGATCACTCCGGTATGCAGAAATGCTTTGAATCTTGCGATGGCGCTTCCCGGCGAGTCCGAGTATCTCTTTCATGATGAAGCCGGTAAAATGGCAAAGAAGGAGTCGTATGAACAATACCTGAACCGTCTGTGTACGCGTCTCGGGACAAATGCGAAACATAACCACGCGTTTCGGCTAGCATTTAATTCACGTATGATCCGCCTGGGGTTGTCCGCCGCCGACAGGGCCCTGATTCTTGGACATGATGTCTCAACAAATGAAAGAATCTATTCAATTACGGATAAGCGGCGCTTAAGCAACATCAGGGATCTGTTAGCAGTATATGGGTGACTGCATTATCGATAATCATAAAAACAGTCACCCACAATCACTCAAATCATTCAAATTATCCAAATCTGAAAAAAGCATACAGTCAGATGAACGAAAAGGTCAGGAACATAGAAAAACCGCGCCTTTCGGCGCGGTCAATCCGATGGAGCCAACGAGGATCGAACTCGTGACCTTTCGCGTGTGAGGCGAACGCTCATCCCGGCTGAGCTATGGCTCCGTGTGCTGTGCACCTTAGAAGTATATCATATCTTTCCGGAAAATCAAGACCTAATTCCAAAATGATGCAGGATCCGCGGCCTGCAGCAGCGGGTATGCGATAAAGAACAGTTCGTTTTTTTGACGAATTTCTGCACTATTGTGCAATAACTACAAAAATCACGGGCTCCGCAGTTGACTTTTATGTGATAACATGATAAAAATGTTATAGATGTCTGTACATATCTACAGACCGATCTTTTGTACGTATAAGGAGGAGACGCTTATGAATACGGCTGCAGCCAGCAAAAGCCTGGCTACCTCACTCAACAGACCGGTGGGCAGCAGGAGATTCGGACTTCTCATAGCACTCGGAGCATCAGTACTGATCCTGTTACTGACGCTGCCGCTATTGGACTGGATCTCCATCAGCAATGCTTCCAAGGTCGCGAAGTCTCTCGGCATCGAAGGCAACAAGCTTTCCAAAGTCGGAGCTAAAACTCACTATTCCGTCCTTCTTTTCCTGGACTTCGTTCAGAAAACCAAGGCGGGCCTTCTGGGCTTTCCCGCGGCGCTCCTTCTGATGGCTTGTGTCGCGTCATTAGTGCTGAATGTGATGTTCATCATCAAGCTGATCATCAATAAGCCGAATAAGAAGGGTTATCTCGGTGTTTTCGTGAACGCGAAAGGCGCATATATTCTGACCATCATATCCGCGCTCGGCACCTTTGCCTACTGCATGTACGCGAACCACACTGTAGAAGCACTGAAGAAAAAGACCACCATCGGCAATGCCTTCAGACCCACCTGGGTCGTGATAGTGGTTCTGGTGATCGCGATCCTGGCATATGTGCTGATCAAGATCATGGAAGCGCAGGAAAGAAAGCTGTACCATGAACACGGGCTGCTTCGGGAAATCAAGAAGAACTGGATCCTGTTCATTTTTTTTTTTTTTTGCTTTGTCTATTTCCTGATCAACAACTACCTGCCGATGTCCGGCATTTACTTTGCTTTTACCCAGTTCAATTTCCGTGACGGCTTGTTCTCCAGCCCGTTCATCGGCATGAAGAACTTCGAATATCTGGTGAGAGCCGACCTGTGGAAGCTGACGCGGAATACGATCCTGTACAACATCGTGTTCATTACCCTCGGCAATACGCTCCAGATCTTCTTCGCCATCCTGGTCAGCCAGTGCGGCGTGAAGTGGTTCAAGCGCGTCAGCCAGACGCTTCTTCTGATGCCGCACTTTGTATCATACGTTATCCTGAAGGTACTGGTCTACAATATCCTCGAGTATGATATCGGTGTAATCAACTCCGCCATCGCGGCGTCCGGCGGCACCAGGATCGACTTCTATAATACACCTGCGTACTGGCCGTTCCTGATCACCTTCTTCAATCTGTGGAAGGGACTTGGCTACGGCACGGTCGTATACCTGGCAACCATTATGGGTATCAGTGATGAGTATTATGAAGCGGCAAAGATCGACGGCGCGAATATTTTCCAGCAGATCCGGTACATTACGCTGCCGCTTCTGAAGCCGACGTTCATCATCCTTCTGCTGTATGCCATCGGCGGTATCTTCAAAGGCCAGTTCGAACTGTTCTGGCAGATGGTCGGAAACAACGGCATGCTGTTCAATGTTACGGATATCCTGGATACCTACGTGTACCGTGTCACCATATCCCAGCCCATGAACATGGGCCTGTCCACGGCGGCCGGCCTGTATCAGTCCGTATTCGGCCTGATCGTCGTAGTAGTTACGAACGCGATCATCAAGCACAACAATGCGGAATATGCATTATTCTAAGGAAGGAGGTATGATCATATGAAAAACGATGAAGAAAAAGTTGTTTTTAAAGGTGGCACCAAGATCAGAAAAGGCGCCAGCGGCGTTACTTTTGATATTATCAAATACGGCCTTCTGACGATCGCCTCCATTATCTGCGTGATTCCGTTCATCCTCGTGATCTCCGGTTCCTTCTCCCAGAATGATATCATTATGAGAGAGGGTTACGGTATCCTCCCGAAGGCATTTACGGTGGAGGCGTACGAAGCGATCTTCAAATATCCTCAGGAGATCCTGAATGCCTACAAGATGACCATATATTACACCGTTGTCGGTACGGCGGTCGGCCTTGCGGTCATCGTGCTTACGGCGTACGTGATCTCCAGAAAAACATTTAAATACAGGAATACCGTCTCCTTCCTGATCTACTTTACAACTATTTTCGGCGGCGGCATGGTTCCGTGGTACCTCATGTATACGACGATCCTCGGTCTGAAAGGTTCCACTTTTATCATCTGGTTCCCGGCCATCATGACACCGTTCTTTGTAATCCTGATGCGTACATTCATCACGGGTTCGGTTCCGGACGCAATTATTGAGTCCGCGAAGATCGACGGCGCGGGTGAAGGGAGGATCCTTCTCAGTATCGTGCTTCCGGTCCTCGGGCCCGGACTTGCTACAGTCGGACTGTTCCTTGCACTGGGCTACTGGAATGACTGGTACCGTTCATCGCTGTTCTCTACAAGCAAGGCTACGTATGAACTGCAGTTCTACCTGTACAACCTGATCAACTCGGCAAAGGCTCTTCAGGAAATGGCGGATGCCGGTGCAACCGTAGGTGTGATCGACGTGCCTTCGCAGACCACCAAGCTTGCGATGGCTGTCGTGACCACGGGACCGGTGCTGCTGTTCTATCCCTTTGTCCAGAAGTATTTCGTTTCCGGTATTACCATCGGCGCAGTCAAAGGCTGACTTTATCGAATGCAATGCCAGGCGCGGGCCGCAGAGATCTTCTCTGCGGCCCGCATACTTCATATCCGGGAATTTTGAAAATCCCGTTTGACACAGTTTTTATTCAATGGTATATTGTCTATGTAATAACCGCAGCCAAGAAGCTGCGGAAGAACAGCACAGAAAGGGGAAACTATGAAAATGACCAAAAAACTTTTGGCACTCCTCCTTGCTCTGGCCATGATCTTTACTGCGATCGCCTGCGGTACCGCGGCACCTGCAGATGACGGCGAGAAGCCGGCGGCTCAGGAAGAAGCAGAAGAGGCTGAAGAGGAAGAAGACGAAGCCGAGCCGGAAGCTCCGGAAGCTGAGGCTGAGGAAGAGGCTGACGAGGAAGAAGACGAAGCTGAAGCTGACGAAGAAGACGAGGAAGAGCCTGAAGAGGATGAGGGCGAGCTGGATCTTTCAGAGACCGCGACTGTCGTTCTGTATCAGATCGGTGATGAACCTCAGGATCTTCAGACAGTTCTCGACGCGCTGAATGAAAAACTGGTAGCGGAACTGAATACCAAGCTGGAAGTTCAGTTCTCCACCTGGGTCGACTATCGTCCGAAGTACGCGACCATTCTGCAGACTGTCGGCGCAGATATGTGCTACGGCGCATCCTGGCTGAATTATCAGCTGTATGCCATGGGCGGCGCGTTCCTGGATGTAGAGCCTCTGATGAAGAATTATGCTCCGGATCTCTGGAACTGGATCGGCGAAGAGAAGATGAATGGCCTTGCTGTTGACGGCACCATTTACGGAATCCCGAATATGTGGGATGAATACGTCATGTTCGGTATTGCATACCGTAAAGATCTGGCTGACAAGTACGAGGTTCCTTATCCGGAATCTTTCGAAAAGGCAGAGCAGTATTTCCAGGGTGTGCATGAAGCGGATCCTGACCAGGCCATCATTTACAACGGCGCGTCTGACGCGTCAGCAACCAATACCCTGGTAACCACCGGTTCATCTCTTCTGTACTACAAGTACCCTGAATCAGATGAGATCAACTTCTATGGCTATCTGTGGGATCCGAATGATCCTAAGAACCTGAAGGATTACTGGTTCTCGGATGAATTCGTGGAAGACGCGAAGCTGATGAAGAAGTGGTGTGACGCCGGCTGGTGGAGCCGTTCCTGCCTGTCTGCTGAAGCAGACACGGAAGCTCTGCAGAACAACCGTTGTATCGCTTTCATTTCCGGCTGTAATGCCAATAAGTTCTGCGGCTGGGTAAATGATGTGAAGGATAAAGACGGCTGGGAGCTTGGCTGGTGGGATTACGCGGAGAATACAGGTTATGCATTCCCGGCGCATCCGAACCACAACCTGACCTGCATCATCAATGGTACACAGTATCCTGAGCGCTGCGTGAAGGTTATTGAATACCTGATGATGAACGAAGAAGCGAACAAGATGATCCAGTGCGGTCTGGAAGGCACGCATTATACGATGAATGAAGATGGTCTGTACGAGCAGATCCCGGACAGCGGCTACGGCTATGAAGCATGCGATACCTGGCAGCTTCGTAATGCTGATTTCAAGCTGACCCAGACCACCGGTGTTCTTCTGCAGCAGTGCTTTGACCGTGAAGAAGAACTTGCTTACGCGCGTGAAAAGTATCCGAATGTTAACGTATCCGGTGCTTTCGCTGAGAACTATGATAACTACAGCACGGAAATGTCCGCTGTACAGAATGTCATTTCTCAGTATCTGAATCCGATCTTCGCAGGCGTTGTGGACGATCCGGAAGCTGCAATCGATGAGTTCCGCCAGAAGGTTACAGACGCAGGTCTGGATACCATTCGTGACGATTACTATCAGCAGTGGATCGATTACTGTGACGCGTTCGGTTTTGAATAATACGAGGCCGGAAACGGGTAATTGAGTACGAAATGATCAGAGGCCGCCGCTGGAGACACCGGCGGCCTTTCTTTTACGATGCAGGAGAGACGCTTTATGGCAGATATACGGAAAAGCAGGGCCGTGATGCCGGGAATCAGAACGTTTATCAAAAGGATCTCGGTGACCATACTGGCCGCGTGCGTTATGGCAGTCAGTATCAAGATCTTTGCGGGGACCGGCGGGCTGTATCCCGGTGGAGTTGCGGGTCTTTCTGTACTGGTGCAGCGGTCGGCGGAAATGCTGTTTCATATCCGGCTGCCGTATACGGCGATCAATGTGCTGATCAATCTGGTGCCGATCTATATCGGATTCAGGTTCATTGGGAAGAAATTTACCATTTATTCCTGTGTTATGATCGTACTTACCAGTATTCTGACGGACCTGCTGCCCGCGTACGTGATCACCTATGACACGCTGCTGATCAGTATCTTCGGCGGGATCCTGTATGGCGCGGCAACGGCTCTCTGCCTTCTGGTGAATACGTCTTCCGGCGGGACGGATTTTGTGTCTATTTATCTGTCTCAGAAAAAGGGTATGGACACCTTCAATATCATATTTGGGATCAACGCGGCGATACTGCTTCTCGCAGGCATCCTTTTCGGCTGGGACAAAGCGCTGTATTCCATCATTTTCCAGTTTGCCTCTACCCAGGTGCTGCATATCATGTACACCAAATATCAGCAGAATACACTGTTTATCATTACGGACAAACCAGCTGAGGTCTGTGAGATGATCTATATGCAGACCCATCATGGCGCGACGATCATTAACGGCGAAGGCGCGTATGAACACAGCAAACGCCAGATCGTATATTCCATCATATCCCGGGCAGAAAGCAAAAAAGTAGTGGACCAGGTAAAGAAAATCGATGAAAATGCCTTTGTGAATGTGATGAAGACAGAGCGTGTGGAAGGATATTTCTACCAGATGCCAAATGAATAGGAAGAAGCATCTTATCATTCGGAAGATGCGATGTCAATGCGGCGCCGGATCCTGAAAACGCGTGCGGCAGTGTTTGTTTTGACCTTTTGGAGAACCTGTGCTACACTTAGATCAACAGAAAGGCGGAAAGGTGCCTTTCACGATACCAGAGTCATTCTTTCATTTACAGGAGGTAGATTATGCTGACAGTGACCTTGGGTTCCACAGGTATCACAGTACCTAAAAATGCCTTCGGTGCCCTTCCGATCCAGCGGGTCTCGGAAGACTACGCTGCCATGCTTTTGCGGAAGGCATATGATCATGGGATCCGTTATTTTGATACAGCCCATGGCTATACAGACAGCGAGAAGAAGATCGGCATCGCGCTTTCCGATGTCCGTTCAGAGATCTACATTGCCACAAAGACCGGCAGTACGACGGTGGATGGATTCTGGGCAGATCTCAAACTCAGCCTGGAACGGATGAAGACGGACTACATCGACGTGTATCAGTTCCATAATCCCGGCTTCTGTCCGAAGCCCGGTGATGGTACCGGTTTGTATGAAGCCATGCTGGAGGCGAAGGAAAAAGGCCTGATCCGCCACATCGGTATTACCAATCACCGTTTGAACGTAGCGATGGAAGCCATTGAGAGCGGTCTTTATGAGACGCTGCAGTTCCCCTTCTGCTATCTGGCGACAGAAAAAGACATTGAACTTGTGAATGCGTGCAAGGCGCGCAATATGGGATTTATCGCGATGAAGGGGCTGTCCGGCGGGCTTTTGACGCAGTCGGATATGTGTTACGCGTGGATGGCTCAGTTTGACAACGTGCTTCCCATCTGGGGCGTGCAGCGGGAGTCGGAACTGGATGAGTTCCTGAGTTACAATGACGATCCGCCCATGATGACGGATGAAATGCGGGCCCGCATCGAAGAGGACAGGAAGGCTCTGTCCGGCAACTTCTGCCGTGCCTGCGGCTACTGCATGCCGTGTACCGTGGGCATCGAGATCAATACCTGCGCAAGGATGTCGCAGCTGATCCGCAGGAGCCCTTCCGCAAGCCACCTTTCACCGGAATCCCAGGCGAAGATGATGAAGATCGAAGAGTGCGTGCACTGTGACGTCTGTAAATCACGCTGTCCTTACGGTCTGGACACTCCGCAGCTTCTCATTGAGAATCTGATCGACTATAAAAAGATCCTGGCCGGCGAGGTTACCATATAAATCATATAATGCGAACGGCCCCGGTTTTTCCGGGGCCGTTCGCATTTCAGAGAACCGCAAAAAGGTCCGGTTTCTGATCTGAACTCAGTCTTCCAGCGCTCTGCACTGCTCCAGCAGTTCGATGATGGGCAGATGCTGCGGACACGCGGCTTCGCATTGTCCGCACTGGATGCAGTCGCTGGCTTTTCCCTTGTTCTGGGTAACGATGGTATACTCGCGCTTTGTGCGGAATTCAGGGCTTCCTTTCTTCCGGTTTTCCACCGTAAAGATATCCGGGATCGGGATGTTCATGGGACAGCCCTTGGTGCAGTAGCGGCAGCCGGTGCAGGCGATGGACTGGTCGCCATTCAGCGCGGCCTGAGCTGCCAGGATCACGTCCTGTTCATGAGCGTCCAGCGGTCTGAAATCTTTCATATAGGAAAGATTATCCTCCATCTGTGCCAGGGAACTCATGCCGCTCAGAACGGTCAGGATATGATCCTGGCTCGCGCAGAAGCGGATGGCCCAGGAAGCATAGGACCTGCCGGTCTGCTCCTTGTCAAATACAGCCTTCACTGCATCGATCGGGTCCGCGAGAAGGCCTCCTTTCACAGGCTCCATGACGACCACGGCTTTTCCGTGCTTCTTGCAGATCTCCAGATTCGCCCGGGACGCGACGCCCGGATTCTCCCAGTCCGCGTAGTTCAGCTGCAGCTGGACAAAGTCCACGTCCGGATGCGCGTTCAGAAGTTCTTCCAGAAGCTCCGGATCCGCGTGGAATGAGAAACCGTAATGCCGGATCAGGCCTTTTTCCTTCTGCTCCCTGACAAAATCCCAGAGATGGAAATCATCATATTTTCTGTAATTGATCCGGGTAAGGGCATGCAGAAGATAGAAATCGAAATATCCCGCGCCGGTACGTTCCAGGGACGTATAGAATTCCTGTTTCGCTGTTTCTTCCGTATAACTGTCGTTATTGACGATCAGCTTGGTGGCCAGAGTATAGCTGTCTCTGGGATGACGCTCCACCAGCGCCTTTCTGATGGCTTCCTCAGAGCCGCCGTAGGCATAAGCGGTATCAAAATAGGTGCCGCCTGATGCGAGGAACAGATCCGCCATCTGCGCGGTCTGATCCACGTCGATGCTTCCGTCCGCAAGTCTTGGGAGCCGCATGAGGCCAAAGCCCAGTTTAAAAGTATCCTTTCCGAAATAATCGCTCATACGAAAAACTCCTTTCTTTATTGCTGTACAGTTTTCATTATACGCGGCCGGGGTGTTTTTGCAAGCGGAAGCGGGCAGAGAAATCTCTTGAATTATTACATGGATATGGTAAAGTAGAACCAGATATGAACACAAAAGGAGGGACAGTAATGCTGTATATTGACTCGGATTTTACGAAAAATGCCGCGCTGTTCGGGAAGATCTCGAAAGCGCTTACGTACCTGTATTCCGGAGAACCGGGCGTGAAGCCGGTGGGACGCTATGACTTTGAGGACGGGATGTTTTATCTGGTCCAGGAATATGAGACGAAGGATCCCGCGGGACTTCCGTACGAAGCGCACCGGAATTTTATCGATATTCAGTTCGTGGTATCCGGTGAGGAGCGGATCGGGGTAACGCCCATCGGCTGCCTTTCTGAGATCACGGCGGAATATAACCCGGAGAAGGACGTACTCTTTGGTACGGCGCCGGAAGGAAAGCTGCTGCCGATGAAAGCGGGCAGCGCTTTTGTGCTGCTGCCGGAAGACGCGCACCTGCCGCAGGCGGATCCCGCGGACGGCGTAAAGGGACATGTGAAGAAGATCGTATTTAAGGTACCGGTTGCGTAAGACAGGAAATAAAGGAACGTGAAAAAAGAAAAAAACCTGACCAAAAACAAGATCGCGTCAGCTGCGTGGCGGCTGTTCAGTGAACGCGGCTATGAGGACACCACCATCGATGAGATCGTGGAGGAATCCGGTACGTCCAAAGGATCCTTTTATCATTATTTCGAAAGCAAGGATGCGCTTCTGGGATCGCTGTCCATTGTTTTCGATGAAAAGTATGAGGAACTGAAGGATCAGCTGGACCCCGGCATGAGCGCCGTCGACCAGCTGATCTTCCTGAACCAGGAACTGTTTTTAATGATCGATAACAGTATTCCGCTGGAGCTTCTGACGAGGCTTTTGTCCTCGCAGCTCATTACCCGGAGCGAGAAACATCTGCTGGACCGGAGGCGGACCTACTTCAGGATCATTTCGGATATCGTTTCCGGAGGCCAGGCATCCGGCGAGATCCGCAAGGATCTCACAGTAAATGAACTGGTCAAGGCGTACGCGATGATGGAACGGGGCCTGATGTACGACTGGTGTCTTTCCGGGGGAGATTACGCGCTTTCCCGCTACGCGAAGGAGATCATGCCGGTGTTTTTGAAAGGTTTTCAGGAAAAGAATTAAGATTTTATTTTTTGTCTGAATATCAGTATAGACTGCAGTCTAATATTAAATCCAAGCAAATACCTGTTGTATAGTGATATTATCACGCATGGAGACCGCGATACAGTACATACTTTGTTCTGTATTGCGGTCTGTTTTTATGTGTGCTATATTATGCGTTGGATTTTCACCCGGAGGCATGGATGGGCATTCGGAACGGGCAGCGCCCCGGGTGAAGATCCGGATCATATCAGAGTCCTGCGGCATCAGAGGCGCGCCGGAACGGAATGGAGAATATATGAGAATTGCGGAGCTGATCGTTTTTATTGTCTACTTCATCTTTATGCTGGGCATCGGCATCATTTTCTTCGTGAGAAGCAGGGGAATCGGCGAGAAAGGTTATTTCCTCGGCAACCGGAAGATGGGTCCCTGGGTGACTGCGCTTTCCGCCGGTGCGTCGGACATGAGCGCCTGGGTGCTGATGGGGCTTCCTGCATCCGTATTTGCCGCCGGCCTCGGAAAGACCTGGATCGCCATAGGGCTTCTGATCGGCTATATTCTCAGCTGGATCATCGAAGCGCCGCGTCTTCGCCGTTTTACCATCGTATCGAAAGATTCTATTACGATCCCGCAGTATCTGACCAACCGGTTTTTAAGCGCGAATAAAGCGGTCCAGATCACCTGCGCCGTGATCTTTCTCTTTGCCTATACCATTTACGCGGCTTCCAGTATCAAAGCCTGCGGTACGCTGTTCAATACCGTCATCGGTATTGAAGAAAGGACCGCGATGTACGTCGCTGCGCTGATCATTGTCAGTTATACTTTCCTGGGCGGATTTTCCGCGGTCTGCTGGACCGACTTTTTCCAGGGTCTTCTGATGCTTGGCGCGCTCCTGATCGCGCCGATCTTCGCTCTCTTCGTGGTGAAGAGCGGCAGAGGCGCGGAAAATCCCGTCATTGAAGCAGGATACTTTAAATTGTTTACAAACTGGAAAGACGTAGTCTCCGGCCTGGGCTGGGGCCTCGGATACTTCGGCATGCCGCACATTATTATCCGCTTCATGTCCGTACGTTCAGAAAGGGATCTGAAAAAGGGCGCGAAGATCGGCATCATGTGGACGACACTGATCCTGGCGTTTTCCGTGATCTCCGCAGTAGTCGGACATTATCTTTTAGGGACTGTGGAAGACAGCTCCACCGTATTCATCCAGATGGTCCGGTTCATTTTCCCCGGCGCTGTTTCCGGCCTGCTCCTTTCCGCCATCCTGGCGGCGTCCATGTCTACGGCGGATTCCCAGCTTCTGGCAGCTTCTTCCGCCTTTGTCAGTGACGTTTACCAGCCGGTTTTCCGGAAAGGGCGTGCTAATGACAATGAGATGCTCTGGGCCGGAAGATATGTGGTGCTCTGCATTACGGTCATCGCGCTGATCATTGCGGTCAACCCGAATTCCGGAACCATTATGGGCCTTGTGGAAAATGCCTGGGGCGTTTTCGGCGCGGCCTTCGGACCGGTGATCCTCTTGTCTCTCTACTGGAAGCGCATGAATTTTGCCGGCGCCCTGGCGGGTATCATCGTTGGCGCCGCAGTGGATATCCTGTGGCTGGCCTTCCTGGGGTCTACCGGGGTCTATGAGATCGTTCCCGGATTTATCATGGGCGGCATCGCGGCCATCATGGTCTCTCTTTCGGCCGGAGAACCGTCCAGGGAAGTAGAAGAATTGTTTGACAAGGCAGTTGCCTATGAGGATAAAGAATAAGCTTGTATGAGTCCTTCTCTTAATCAAAGGCGGACCTTCTGCTGTGCTTTACGTACAGCAGGGGCCCGCCTTATTTTATATACCGGTCTGTTTATCTGATGATCTCCTCTGCCAGGACTTCCCGGTCCAGTTCCGCGGATCTGTATACCGCTTCCAGAATGGCGGCCGTGGACTTCATCTGTTCCCGGGTCACAGGATAAGGAGCGGTGCCGTCCAGATCCTCAAGGATCCGTTCGTACATGACCCAGTGTCCCCAGTCGCTGACCTCGTTCGAAGTATTATCAAAGACCTTGGGGGTGATCACGCTTTGATATCCGCTGAAGGTGCGGTACAGCTCCATTTGCGGGAGCACCGCGCCGCCGGATCACATCCAGGTCCACCAGATAGATATCACCCAGTACTCCGCCTTCGATCCACTTTTTCAGCGTCATGTTCGCGTTGGTAAAACGGCCGGTCTGTCCGGGGAAGAACTTCTTTCCGGTCCGGTCAGATACCTCCAGGATCTTAAGAATGTCCGAATAGGAGAGCGCTACCGGTTTTTCACAGATCACATGGCGCCCGGATTCCAGTCCGAGGACCGTATAAGGCTTGTGGAAAGCGTTGGGGGTGCAGTTCAGAAGAAGGTCTGAATCCACCGACCGGAGCATTTCTTCCGGGTCCGTAAACCAGGGAACACCCAGTTTTTCTCCGGTGAACCTGGCTGCGTCCGCCCGTTCATCGCAAACAGAAACGATTTCCATGCGGCCCTTCAGATGATCCATCGCCGGCAGATGCGCGCTGTTAAAAATCATACCGCAGCCGACGACTGAAACTCTATATGTCTTCATAAGCGCCTCCGTCACAGGTATTTCCGGATATTATCAAGACTGACTTTGACGCTGGCGATGGAATCTTCGTAATGCTCCTTCTCCATATGCTCGACGATGATCCATTTCACGCCGGATTCCTTGCAGGCCGCGATGATGGCCGGCACGTCCTGCACGCCTTCACCTACATTCGCGTCCAGTTTGTATGCTTCGTCCCGGCGCGCGGCCATAACTTCCTGGGTGGGGATGGGGGGAAGGAAATCCTTGATGTGCACCACGTCGCACCGGCCGGCGTATTTGCGGATGTAATCCGCGGGATCCATGCCTCCCACCAGGGCCCATGCGGTGTCGATCTGGGCCTGGAGAAGATCCGCCGGGATCTCCCGGAGGATCCGGTCGAAGAGCACCTCGCCCTTTTCATCCTTTTCGTACAGCTCCATCGGGCTGTGCAGGATGCACTGGATGCCGTTTTCCTTGTATTTTTCCGCCATGCAGCGGATCTCGGAGATCAGCGCGGCGATCTTTTCTTCCGGCGCGTGATGCGTATCCATTCCCGGTCCCGGGAATGCGATATAGGGCATGTTCAGTACCTTGCAGTTCCGGATCACTGCGTCAATATCTTCCCGCATCAGTTCGATAAAGACGTGATCGCTGACCGGAATGAGGCCGAACCTGTCGCAGGCATCCTTGATCTCTTCCGCGGTCTTTCCGAAAAAACCGCGGGCGAATTCCACGCCCTCATAGCCCAGACCGGCCACTTCCTCCAGTACGCCGATGATATCGTTCGGAGTCAGGTCCTTGACACTGATCATTTGTAAACCTACATGAATCTGGCTCATTCTATCCTCCTTGTACATTGTAATTGTTCCGCGCTTTCTGCTGGTTTCAGTATAGAGCCGGAGACCGGGAAAATCAATCGGATAAAAAAGATTGCAGGCCGGATGAACATGGAATATAATTGTGCTAATATTAAGGCTTTTCTGGCGGTGAAAGGTCACATCTCACATCAGGTACGGCGCTTCATGCGCAAAAAGGAGGAAAACATGATCACGATTCAGAAAGACAGACTTAAGGTAACCATGGCTGAACCGAATCTCGAGTACAATACCTGCCGTTTCAATCGCGCGGGTTTCATTATTTCCGTCCTCCTGGACGGGGAATTTGAGTTCTGCGGAGACGAGCATGGCGGCACCCGGGGATATGGCCTCTGCTCAGAGATCACGACAGACGCGATGTCAAAGGAAGTGGCTGTGGGAGAACAGTTCCCGAAATTCGGCGTCGGGATCCTGGATAAATATGAACCGCTTCCCTATAATTTTTTCAAGACCTATGAAGTTTCGCCCTTTGATATCCGTACAGAGATCGGTCAGGACCGGGCCGTGTTTTATACCGAACCCAGAGATTGCGGCGGCTACGCGCTTCGGGAAAAGAAGACCGTATCTGTCAGCGGGAATGTGCTATCCGTGGATTATGTGGTGGAGAACGCGGGAAGCAGGGATCTTGAATATTCCGAGTACTGCCACAACTTCCTGACGCTGGGCATCGACGGAACCAGGAACAGCTATAATCTGCTGATGCAGATGGGCAATGCCGGTTATCCCTATGAATGGCAGCTGATGCTGAGCCCCAGCGGACAGGTCATCCATGCGCGGGATTATTTCAAGCCGGATCATCATAATATCTGGTCGCCCGGTTTTGTGATCTCGCCGGAGGTCTATTTTGTCCGGCATCTTGCGCCCGGCGACGTGGCAGCCTACAGAAGAGAGTACGAATTCGATAAGCTGAGATCCAGGCACTAAGAAGGCGTCATACTGGAAACATGTTCAGGTTTCCTTCGAATGTAGAATAAAAAAGAACGGCCCGGCGGTATCTTCTGATACCTCCGGGCCGTTCCTTTGGGACCGGTGTGCCTTACTGCCTCCTTAAGAACCTCAGGCCGAAGCCGTAGTCATAGGCATTGCCTTCGCTGTCTGTGTACACCTCGTAGTCATTGAACAGATCCTCACAGTGCTTTTCAATGGTTTCCATGTTTTTCGGAAGGCGGTAAGGAAGCCGGCCTTCTGCGGGAGCATCGCCAAAGAGCACCCGGAACATGGCTGCCTTCGTCACGCCGAATTGTACGGCAATGCCGTCCGCGAGGGGCTCAAACTCAGAGAGCACCGCCGGGTTATGCATTTCGATACAGACGATCACGGGCTTTTCGCCCATGAGTTCCCGCATTTTTATAATATTATCCAGATCGCATTCGTTATAGGCTGTGGAGGTTTTTCCCCTGTAGCTTCTGCTGATAAAGGTTTCATGGGGGTCGCCTCCTGCAATGCTCGGATCCCTCGCCGCATCCGCGGTGTAAGGGCGGTATTGAAGGGAAATGGGGAAATAACCATTGCCGCCTGATGCGGTATCCGCGCCGTCATAGCCTTTATTCGCTGTCAGCGGGCTTTCCGCCCAGATGAGGGCGCCATCCGCATCTGAAGGATCCGAAACCAGGGTGAAGAAGCCCTCTGCCTCCTCATAGCTTACGGGACTTTCTGTACGTCCGGGTTCCATATTCCGCACAAAACCCTTGATCTCCGCCAGCTGCCGGTCCGGCACATACAGCTTCATTCCCTTTTTCAGCGGGAAGAGGCTGTTTTTGTTCTTCAGGATGACGATGGATCTTTCCTGAGCCAGAAGGCCTGCCTTCATAAATTCAGCGCTGCCGATGAGCGCAAGGCTCTCTTCTACAGAAAGATAAGGATCCTCGAAGAGTCCCAGACGGAAGAGATTCGTAAGGATCCGGACCGCGGATGCCTCGAAGCGGGCCCGCATAGCTTCCTCTCCGAATCTTTCACAGCCAAGGGCGTATGCCTCGCGGATGTGCGCCGCACTCAGGGGACCGCCGAACTGGTCCACACCGTTCATGATGATACGAAGGTGCCGTTCCGTTACGCTCAGATCCTCCACCCCGTAGCAGCGGGAGCCGAAGGTATCCATCACAGGCGCCGGGTCCTCCACGATGCCCCAGTCGGTGCAGATTACGCCGTCATAACCGTATTTTTCCCGGAGCAGGTCCTTGATCAGATAGGTATTATAGGAATTGCCGACCGGATCTCCGTGTCCCCAGGAAACCGTATAGTACGGCATGGTAGCCGCGGCTTTTTGGGTAGGCCCGTCCAGATGATACGCACCTTCCAGGAAGGGCCGCATATGGGTGTCGAAATTATTGCCGGGATAGACCGCGAATTCGCCAAAGGCATAATGCGCGTCGCGTCCGCCTTCTCCGGTTCCGCCGCCCGGCCAGTGCTTGACCATGGCGAGGACGCTGTCTTTTCCCCAGCCAGGATCCGGAGCGTCTTCCCGGCCTTCTGTGGTCTGCATCCCGTCACAATAGGCTTTGGTATAGGCAATGGACTTTTCCACGTCTCCGCCCAGCGTATCTTCCATCCGCATCCAGCGGGGCTCTGTCGCGAGGTCGATCTGCGGACCGAGGGCGGTAGAGATGCCGAGCGCCCGGTATTCTCTGGACGCGATCTCCGCAAAGGCCTTTACGATCCCGGGATCAAAGGTGGAAGCGAAGCCTATGCCCTCCGGCCACTTGGACACGCCGTTTTCCTTACTCTTAAACTCCGCGGAAGAAGAGGAGGCGCCATGTCTGGGATCTGTCGCGATGCTGACCGGGATCCCGAAGGGCTGCTGCTCCGCCAGTGCCTGCAGCTCATTGTTCCAGCGGACGGATGCTTCCGAGCTTTCCGTCCTGGCCTGCAGGATGTTCCGGATATGCTCATCCTTCACCATGAACTGCTGCTGATCCGTCAGCGTCCAGGGAGCGGTTTCATCTCTGTTGAAGGGTTTGCCGCCATAGGTCGCGCCCCGGGCCATGAAGCCTGCCGCCGGCACCGTCTGATGACCGGAGATCAGCATCAGCCCCGCGATCTCATCTGAAGTAAGCCTTTTCGCCAGATCCTCCGCCCGTTCTTTTGCCGGAAGACGCCAGTCCTCGTAGGGAAGCAGTTCTCCGGTACCGGCGAGATCCTTGAAAAAGAGCCCGTCCTTTTCAATGAGCGGCCTGTTCATATAACTCAGGCGAGGTCCCTTCGCCTGTTCTACTCGTTTGAAATCAGCCATCGCACGTGTCCTTTCTTTATATGGTTTAGTGAAGAAAACACTTTATTCAGCGTTTCCCTGGTATTATGATAGCATGAAAAAGAAAGGCGGGTCAATGAAAATGCCGCCGGGGTTCCTTGGAAAGCAGGAGGGCGGCTCCCTCAGGATAAATACAATCATTATTTGAACAGTTTTTGTGATATATATGCTATGATAAATATACATGAGGAACAGCTTTTTATGGTGTGATACGCTAAAGCGCCCGGGAGCGCGAAGCGCGGGAAACACGGGAGATCACTTTTCTCTTCCGTGGACTGATGCAAAAAGGATCTGTATATTTGAAATCGAAAAACACTAAACGCGGCCGGCACAATAAAAAAGACACGACGCTCCGCAGGGCGGTGCTGCAGCGCATTCCGGATACCTATATCGATCTGTATCCGGCTGCAAGGGGTATTCTGCGCCATTTCGTGCTGCATATCGGCCCCACGAATTCGGGAAAGACCCACGACGCCATGGAAGCACTGCAAAGAGCCGGTTCCGGCTGCTACCTGGGACCGCTCCGGCTGCTTGCCTATGAACAGTATGAGCAGATGAATCAGAACGGGTTTCCCTGTTCTCTGCTGACCGGAGAAGAGCGGTACGATGTGCCCGGCGCTGTGTTTACTTCCTCCACTATTGAAATGCTGGACCTGGAAGAAGAGTACGCGGCGGCGGTGATCGACGAAGCGCAGATGCTGTCTGACAGGGACCGGGGCGGCGCCTGGACAGCTGCGATTTTAGGCGTTATAGCGAAGGAGGTCCACGTCTGCGCGGCTCCATCGGCGGAAGAACTGCTGGTCCGGATGATCGAGGAATGCGGAGACAGCTATGAGATCGTGCGCCACGAAAGGATGACGCCCCTAATCTGCGAAAACACCCGCTATCATATGGAACAGGATACAAAAAAGGGGGACGCGCTGATCGTCTTTTCCAGAAGCAGCGTGCACGCGGTGGCAGCGGAACTCCATGAGCGGGGCTTCAGGACCAGCATCATTTACGGCGCGCTGCCTTATGACGTCCGCCATGAGCAGGCGAGAATGTTCGCGGAGGGAGAGACAGACGTGGTGGTGGCAACGGATGCCATCGGCATGGGGATGAACCTGCCGATCCGGCGGATCGTATTTCTGGAATCTGAGAAGTTTGACGGCATTGTCCGCCGCCCGCTGAATCCGGAAGAGATCAAGCAGATCGCAGGCCGGGCCGGCAGATTCGGTATCTATGACGAGGGATACGTGACCTCGGAGGGCATGCGCAGATCCATCAGCGCCGGTCTGAAAAGTGAATATGAACCGATCGGGGAAGCAGTGATCGACTTTCCGGAGTCACTCCTTTCCATTCCGGCGGATCTGCCTTCGATCCTGGAAAAGTGGGACCAGATCCGGATCCATCCGGGTTATGTGCGCGCGGATACGAAACGGCTGATCTCTTTGTGCAAAATGATCCGGGATCTTTCCGATGACAAGAATTTCCTGTACCGCTGCATCATGCTGACCTTTGACGAGGAGGACCGGTATCTGCTGTCGCACTGGAAAGCCATCTGCGCCACGGAAGCGAGAGGCCGGGTCTATCCGGTACGAAGATATATTCCTCCTGAAAAAAAGCTGCAGGACGTTGGCAGCAATCTGGACGATCTGGAGGAAATGTTCCGCCTTTGCGATCTTTTGTATAATTACTGCTATCGTTTCCGGCATCCGGAATTCCAGCAGGAACTGATGGAGCGGAAAAACCAGATCTCGGAACGGATCATTCATGTGCTGGCACAGCAGAAGCTCAGGCCCCGGCGGTGCAGATACTGCGGAAAGAAGCTGGCCTGGAATTATCCCTACACGATCTGCGAACGCTGCTACAGGAAACGGTATCAGTGGTAACCGGGAGCCTGCTGCTTCCGGATCTACGGTTGAACCATAAAGAAATGACGCGATACATATCAGGAGGTGTCCGATGGGAAGAAATCATGAAGTGACGTCGATCCAGATGCTTTTGGATGATGAAGGAAATCTCAGGGAACCCGGCTGGTCCCGGCGGATGGTGCAGCAGTACGACCGCCGCATGATCAAGGCGCCCGCGTTCCGGATCAAAGAGTGGGATTATTATCTTGTGCTTTCGAAGGACTTCGGCGCGGCCTTCACGATCTCCGATGACGGCTACATCGGCCTTCAGTCCGTCTCCCTGCTGGAATTCGGCGAAGAACCGAAGGAGCATACGGAAACGGTACTGAAGCCCTTCCCCATGGGAAAGCTGAAGCTGCCGCAGAACTCTTCCCAGGGAACGGCCTTCTATGAAGACAAGCGTCTGAAAATGCAGTTTGACGCGAGTTACGGAAGACGCCGGATCCGCTGTCTGTTCCGGAATTTTCAGAAAGGAAAGACGCTGAAATGCGATATTGTACTTGAGCAGCCGGAGATGGATACCATGGTGATCGCGACGCCCTGGGATAAGAAGCACGCGTTCTATTATAACCAGAAGATCAACTGCATGCGGGCGTCCGGATATATTGAATGCGACGGGAAGCGGTACGAGTATGACCCGGCATCGGACTTCGGGACTCTGGACTGGGGCCGGGGTGTCTGGACGTATGACAATACCTGGTACTGGGGCTCCGGAAACGCGGATATTGACGGAAAAGCTTTTGGCTTCAATATCGGCTATGGCTTCGGGAACACTTCCGCTGCCACGGAAAATGTGCTTTTCTACGATGGAAAAGCACACAAACTGGACGATATCACATTCAATATTCCTGAGGACAGCTACCTGTCCCCCTGGACCTTTACGTCTTCAGACGGCCGTTTTGAGATGGATTTTACGCCGGTCCTGGACCGCGCGGCCTGCCTGGATTATAAGGTGATCGTTTCCGACCAGCATCAGGTCTTCGGAAAAATGAGCGGGAAAGCGGTCCTGGACGACGGAACGGTCCTTCAGATCCGGGACGTGCTGTGCTTCGCGGAAAAAGTGCATAATAAGTACTGATAAAGGAGTATGTCCATGAGCTATCACAGAATATCGCATTATTATCCCGGTCATGACGGTACGAAACTGGCAGTTGATCTGTATCTGCCGGACACGGAAGAAACGGTGCCTTTCCTTCTGAAAGCCGGATATGACAAACGCCGGCATCAGTTTGAAACCGAAAAAGAGAGCATGGAACGCTTCCTGGAAGCCGGCTATGCCATCGCCATCGTGGAAGTCCGGGGTTCCGGCGCGTCCTATGGACACAGCGACGGCTTCTTTGGCCTCCATGACGGAAAGGATCTGGCATGTATCATTCAGGCACTGGCCGCGGAATCCTGGTGCAGCGGCGTCTGCGCCACCTATGGCGGCAGCAATTACGGTATGAGCCAGGAGATCACCGCAATAGAGCAGCCGGAAGCGCTCAGGGCCATCGCCGCCTGCGACTGCAGCATGGACTTCTATGATCAGGATTTTCCGAACGGAGCGTCTGCGCTCCCGGAAATGGTGCCTGAGGAACATCGGCGGAAGCAGGATCAGAAAGACCCGGCTTCAGATCAGATAATTCCGGAGGAGACACAGGATCCTGTGGATGAAGATCCTGACGGATGCATGCTGAAGGAAGCGCTGAGCTGCCATGACCGGAACCTGCCATTTCTGGCGC
>CADCQD010000105.1 GCA_902803485.1 uncultured Eubacteriales bacterium
GATGAAGTATTACGGCGTGTGCCGCAGATCGATCCGGGAAGGCTGGGTATGACCGGAGGGAGCTACGGCGGCTTTATGGCGAACTGGATCATCGGACATACCGACCGGTTCAAAGCTGTCGCCTCCTGCAGGAGCATCTCGAACTACATCAGCAAATGCCTGACCACGGACATCGGCTATTATCATAACCTTTCCCAGATGAAAACGGATCCCTGGACAATGCCCCGGGAAATGTGGGCGCATTCGCCGCTGGCATATGCAGATAAAGCGGTAACCCCCACGCTGTTTATACAGTCAGATGAGGATTACCGCTGCTGGATGGGCGATGCGGTTCAGATGTATCAGGCGCTGCTTTTGCATGGTGTTCCTGCCAGGATGTGCCTGTTCCACGGGGAAAACCATGAGCTCAGCCGGAGCGGAAAACCGAAGCACCGGGTGCGCCGGATCCGCGAGATCACAGAGTGGTTCGGGAAATATCTGTCAGAATCATGATTTTCCGTGCTTCTCAAGATACTGACGTACGGTTTTTTTCCAGCCGCCGAAGAAGTAGTAGAACATGATGGCCAGGGTCCTGAGAAGCGAGGCGATCAGCATGGCCCAGAAGACGCCATGGTAATTCCCTGTCCGGATCGCCAGAAGCCATACCAGAGGGATCCGCGAAAAAGCTCCGAACTGAGCCGTGACCATCGGCACCACGGACTTTCCTGCGCCGCGCATTGCATTGACCAGCACGCGGTCGATCCCATGGAAAACCGAAACGAAAGCAAGAATACTCAGTCCTTCCGCCGCGATGAATACGACATCCGCGTTTTGCGTAAACGCGTGCGGAAGGACGTTTTTTAATGCCAGCATCACGCCGCACATGATGGTGCCGATGCCGAACAGCACCAGAATGGCGGAATTGATGCCCTTTTTCAGACGGTCCATTTTCATTGCGGCAATGTTCTGGCCTACAAAGGTGCAGACGGCTGTGGACAGCGCGACCGCCGGAATATAGGAGAAGTCCTCGATCTTTGTAACGATACTGTTTCCAGCAATGAATATGGAGCCGAAGCTGTTGTAAAAAGTCTGGCAGCAGATATTCGCGATGGCGTTTCCCACGTTCTGAATGGAGGCCGGAAGGCCGATGCCGATGACGGAACGTGTCTCGCCGGGATCAAAGCGGATACTTTTCAGATACAGTTTCACACCGTATCCGCCCCGGTTCAGCCGGAGAATAATGCCAATGCCGGATAAAAGCTGGGAAATGGCAGTCGCTACCGCGACACCCAGGACCCCCATGCCGAATGCGGCCACGAATAAAAGATCCAGGATCACGTTCAGAACAGAACAGAAAGTGAGAAACAAAAAGGGCCAGAGACTGTCTCCCATACCGCGGAGCGCGCCGCTGCCCATATTGTAGATGAGGTTGCCGGAGGTGCCGATGAAGATCACGGTGAGATAGAGTACCGCGTCAGACAGCACATTTTCCGGCGTCTGCATCATTTTGAGAAGGGGCCGGGAAAAGATCACGCCCGCAACCGTGACGAACAAAGAGATCACCAGCGTCAGCGCGGCCACTGTGCCGATGGCTTTCTGCAGCCTGTCCTGGTCATGGCTTCCGGCCCGCTGCGCGATCACCACATTGGAGCCTGTGGACAGACCGATCAGGAACATATTGATCAGGCTCATGCAGGGGGTGGCGGCGGAAACCGCGGCCAGCGCGTCCGCGCCTACAAACTGTCCCACCACGATGGAGTCCGCCACGTTATAAAGCTGCGTGACCACAGAACCGGCGAGGATCGGCAGGGAAAAGATCAGAAGAGTTTTGAAAATCGGACCTCTGGTAAGATCCATGCGTGCCTTTCCGCTTCCAGCCATGCTTCCTCCTTATCCTATCCTGCCCGGCGATATTTCCGCGACGTTATACGCTTTGTAATGTAAAGATAAATTCTGTACCGATATCCGGCGTGCTGATGACGTCGATGTTTTCCCGATGTGCCTGGATGATCTCCCGGACGATGGACAGCCCCAGTCCGGTGCCTTTTTTGTCACGCCCGCGGGATGCATCCGTCTTATAGAAACGGTCCCAGATCTTCGGCAGATTCTCCTTGGATATGCCGATACCGTGGTCACGTACGGAGACGTGTACCCGGTCTCCGTGGAGCGTGGTGGAAATGTCGATGCTGGAGCGGGGACCGGAGAATTTTATGGCGTTATCGATCAGGTTGTAGAGGACCTGTTCGATCCGCGCGCGGTCGGCGTTGACCTCGCAGTGTTCATCTTCGAAAGTCAGATTAAACTCGATTTCTTTTTCCGCGACGTCGCCTTCAAAGGTGGGAAGAACATCGCGGATCAGATCATTGACGTCAAAATCACTTCTGTCCAGGATAAAGCCTCTTTCCACCTGCGTGATATCCAGAAGGCCGTTGGCCAGTTTTGTCAGCCGGTCCGTTTCATTCATTACGATGTCAAAGTAACGGCTCTGCATCTCCACAGGGATCGTCCCGTCCTGCATGGCCGCAATGTACCCGCGGATGGAAGTCAGGGGAGAGCGGAAATCATGGGAGATATTCGCGAGGAAGCGGTGCTGGTCATCGCCGGCGGAGTTGAGCTGTCTTGCGATCTCTTCCGCCGCGCTTGCAAGGTCTCCGATCTCATCCCGGTTTTTCACTGGATTCGGGTAAGACAGATTACCGTTGACGTACTGCTGAAGAGATAAACGGACCTGCCGGATCGGACGGACTACCGTAAGCTCCAGAAGGATCGCGAAGATGATCAGGCCGATCATCAGGCATGCAGCCGCAATATAGGCGGTCCGGAGACGGTTATCGGTCTCTATACGAAGCAGTCTGTCAGGGTAATGCAGGATCACATAACCGTAGGTCTCCAGATCCCGGTTCAGCGGAGCGTACACGCTGATCATGGTCTCATCAAAATTTCCGAAGAAATCTCCCACCATATAATAGCCGTATGTGCCATCCGCAGCTGAAAAATCCGGGACACGCGAAGGCACGGTGTCCGTACCGGAGTTTGCCTCCAGACTGCCGTCCATATCGATGATCCAGATGGAGGCGCCGGTACTGTAGGCCATGGATTCCAGAGAACCCTGGGAAATGATTCCGGAATTGACCCGATAGGATGCCGCCAGGTAGTTCGCGTCTCTGTATAACGAATTGATCATGGTGTTCCGCGTTTCACTGTAAAAGACTCCCGCGCCCCAGACGGCAATAAACAGAAATGACGCCAGAGAAACCAGGAAGATCAGCAGCGCGAACTTGGAACGCAGAGAATAATGCATTACTTTACCTCAAATTTGTACCCTACGCCCCAGACGGTCGAGATGGACCAGTCCGGATGATCATTCAGCTTTTCCCGGATCCTCTTGATATGGACGTCCACCGTACGGGTGTCTCCCACATATTCATAACCCCAGATCCTGTCCAGCAGCTGTTCGCGCGTGAATACCTGGTTTGGTGATTTTGCCAGGAAATACAGGAGCTCCAACTCTTTGGGCGGCATATCGATCTTATGCCCGAAGTAGGTCACGGAGTAATTCGTCAGATTGATCAGAAGATCCGGATATTCCACGTAATCTCCGCGGATCGCCGGCTGCGGCTGAGGCTCCTCCCTTACAGGCGCCGACCGGCGGAGGATCGCTTTTACGCGGGCCACCAGTTCTTTCGAATCGAAGGGTTTGACCATATAGTCGTCCGCGCCAAGTTCCAGCCCCAGGACCTTATCAAAGACTTCGCCTTTCGCGGAAAGCATGATGATGGGGCAGTCCGATGTCTGACGGATGGTCCTGCAGACTTCATAACCGTCCTTTACCGGGAGCATCAGATCCAGCAGGATAATATTCGGCTGGAATTCTCTGAAAGCCCGGATCGCGGATTCGCCGTCATATTCGATTCGTGTCTCATAACATTCCTTGATCAGATATAACGAGATCAATTCGGCGATGTTTTCATCGTCATCTACGATCAATACTCTTTGTTTATCTGCCATTCAGAGGCCCTCCTTACCGGATCGGATCCGGTCAGTGCAATGTGTTATTTGAATACGGCGATCGTTACGCCGCTGTCGCCTTCTCCGAATTCGCCCAGGCGGTAGGAGTCGATGTATTTCAGTTTTCTCAGTTTATTATGCACAGCCTGGCGGAGCGCGCCGGTACCCCGGCCGTGAACGATCCGCACCTGGGGAATGTGTGAAAGATACGCGTCATCCAGATACTTTTCCAGAAGAGGAAGCGCTTCGTCCACAGTCTTCCCGATCAGGTTCAGTTCCGGAGAAATGGTGGAGGCTTTGCTTCTGCCGATACCGGAATGAGAACTTTGGATCTTCTTTCCGCCAACGGAGACAGTCTCCTCCTGGATCGGCACCACGTCGGAAATATGCACCTGGGAACGGAGGATGCCCATCTGCACAAAAAGATTGCCTTTTGCGTCCGGAAGCGTACTGACGGTACCCTTCAGATTCATGGACAATACCTGAACACTGTCTCCGATGTGCAGATCTTTGGCCTGAGTTCCGGCTTTTTCGATGGAACGTGCCATCTTTTCCGTATGTTTGTCCAGAAGCTCACGCATCCGGGTCCGTTCCTGTTCCATGGCCCGGGTATCTCCGCTGCCGATCTTGTTCATACGGCGGATGGTCTCATCCACCTGGTCCTTGGCATCCTGGACCAGCGCGCGGGCTTCCTGCTTCGCGGCGGAGATGATCCGTTCCCGTTCCGCGTTCAGCTTGGCTTCCTGTCTGGAAAGCGAATCCCGGAGCCGCGCGGCTTCTCCCCGGAGTGCTGTGAGTTCCATCTGCTCTTTTTCAATTTCTTTTCTGGAATCATCCAGATGTTTAATGACGTCTTCAAAACGCTCGGATTCCGTATCGATCCGCCCCCGGGCTTCATCAATGATGAATCCCGGAAGTCCCAGCTTTTCCGAAATGGCAAACGCATTGCTTTTTCCGGGAATACCGATCAGAAGACGGTAGGTCGGACTGAGAGTTGCCACATCGAATTCGCAGGAAGCATTTTCCACGCCTTCCGTAGAAAGCGCGAAGAGTTTGAGTTCGCTGTAGTGTGTGGTGGCCATGGTGTTTACGCCCAGCCGGTGCAGGAACTGCAGAATAGCAATAGCCAGCGCGGCTCCTTCATTCGGATCTGTTCCGGCGCACAATTCGTCAAAAAGCACCAGACTGTCCCCGTCCGCCTGATCCAGGATCCGGATAATGTTTTTCATATGAGAAGAGAATGTGGACAGACTCTGCTCGATACTCTGTTCATCACCGATATCTGCGTAGATCTCCGTATATACACCCAGCCGGGAACCCTGGAAGGCAGGGATATGAAGGCCGGCCTGTCCCATAAGAGACAAAAGGCCTACGGTTTTCAGCGAGACGGTCTTGCCGCCGGTGTTGGGTCCGGTGATGATCAGCTGGCGGAAACGTTCTCCCAGCTGCACGTCGATCGGGACGACTTTTTTCCGGTCCAGCAGCGGATGCCGGGCTTTTTTGATCTGAATGGAACGGTCAGAAGAAAACTCCGGACGCGCCGCATCCATATCACGTGCCAGGGAGGCCTTGGCAAAAATAAAATCCAGCCGGGAAAGGATGCGCAGATCTTCTGAAAGCGCGGTCTCGTGATCCGCGGCCTGTGTACTGAGGCGCGCGAGGATCGCTTCGATCTCTTTCTGCTCCGCGATCTCCAACTCACGGATCTCATTGTTCAGCTTGACTACACTCATGGGCTCAATAAAGACCGTAGAGCCGGAACCGCTTTCGTCATGGATCATTCCGGGAACCATCTGCCGGTATTCCGACCGGACAGGAATACAGTACCGTCCATTCCGCATGGTAATGATGGGCTGCTGAAGATAATTCCCCCGGCTGTTGACCAGCGCCTGCAGCTCAGAGTGGATCTTTCCGGACGCGGACTGCATTTTCCGCCGGATCGAACGGAGCTCCGGACTGGCGTCATCCGCGATCTCCTCCTCTGATATGATACAGCGGTCGATTTCCCGAAGCAGGGTCTGGAGCGGTTCCAATGCATCGAAATAAGGATCCAGGCTGTCCGTGAACTCTATGCGGTCCCTGCGCTTTCCGTAGGCGCGGACCCGGTCCGCGGCACGAAGAAGGGCGGCGATGGAGAGAAGCTCTGTGACATTCAGGCTTGCGCCTACCTTCAGGCGCAGCAGCGACCCGCGGATATCCCGCGCGCCGGAACAGGAGATCGACCCGAATCCGGTGATCCTGCCGAGCGCGTCCGCGGTTTCCTGCTGTTCCTTCTGGATCCATGTAAGATCATCCGAAGGTGTCAGATCCTGCGCCAGCTCCTTTCCAAGAGGCGTTGCGGTTTTCTCAGCCAGCATACTGATAATTTTATGATATTCAAGAATATTAAGCGCTTTTTCATTCATACCCTACAGTATAAACCAATCACGACCTGTTCGCAAGAGGCCGCTTCGGCATACTTGAGTGCCGCGGTGTGTTGATACTGGACTTATGGCGTGAAAAATGGTATATGTATAAATGGAGAAATATGTGAAAAGGGAACGCGGCAGGAAACTGTACTGCGGAAAGGAAGAATGCTTTGACGGAGCCGGATCATAAGAAGAAAAATTATGTACATGAGCGGATCGTCCCCAGAAAGCAGTACAAAAAGCTGCTTTCTCTCGGTTTTGCTGCTGTGATCCTGGGCATTCTGTTTGGCGCGATGGCAGGCATCACTTTTTACGTCAGCCAGGGAATACTGAACAAGAACAGTACGTCGGAGAGTCCGGGAGAGACCATTATTATTGCGCGGGACCAGGATCCGCAGAGCAGTTCACAGAGTGAAAGTACGGAGGAGCCTGCAGAGGAACCAGCGCCTTCCACGGAGTGGTCCGCGGATATATCGATCTCGGAAGCGGATGACGGTTCTCCGGATGATGAAACCAGGGTCCCGGAAGAGACTGCTGAAGCCGTTTCGCCGGATGACGCCGGCGGCGGTGCGGAAACCTGGGGAGAAGAAGCCGAACAGGAAGACCGTGAAGAGGATATCCGGGAGAATACTGAGACCGTGGAGAATGAAGAGATGACAGACTCCGGGGATGAACCGGAGGAAGACACGGAAGAACCTGAGACCGCGGATGAAAGCGCGTCCTCCGGTGAAGAAGAGGACGAGATTGAAACCGGGTCTGAAGAAACGGAGACTCCGGATGAACCGGAAGAGGAACCGGAACCGGCGGAACAGACAGAAAGCCAGGAATCAGGCGGGGAACCGGAAGCAGAACCTTCCGGTGAAGAGTACGGACCGGACGTAGTGCCTTCCGGGGAGGATGAGATCTTGCCGGAGGAGGAAGAGCCGGATCCCGGGGACGCGGAAGAGACTGCGGCACTCACTCTTCGAGACATGTATGCGCGTGTTTCTGACGGCTTGGTGACCGTCACGATCCGGGATTCTGAGGGTACGGATCTTTTTGACCAGCCTGTTACCAGCCGCAGGGATCAGTTCGGCGTGATCATATTTGAATCCGAAGAATATTTGTACATCCTGACGGACGGAACCGGAATCAAGTTTTCGTCAGAAGTCACCATGTCGCATGCAAACAGAAAGATCGAAGTGACGATCCAGGGACAGGATACGCTGACCAATATGATGGTCCTCAGGGCGCGGAGACAGGATTTCCGGTATCCTTATACGGTACTGGAACTGGGAAATTCCTTCCTGGTGAGCCCGGCGGAATATGTCTGGATGGCGGGATCTCCGGATGGAATGCCCGGAGCCGTGGACTACGGTGTGGTAACCTATGTGAACCGGATCGATGAAGTAACAGATGGATACCGTCAGCTGTTTATCACAAATATGCAGCGCTCTCCGGGAGGCTCTTCCGTATTGTTTAACACGGACTGCGAGATCATTGGATGGGTCAGTGATTATTCCTCAGGAGAATCAGAACGTGTGTATGCGGCAGGGATCAGCCCGCTGAAATATGTGATCGAGGATCTCTGTTCTGCAGTGGATACGGCGTATCTCGGTGTACGATGTCTGACTGTAAATACGGAAAAGTCTGAAGAAACCGGACTTCCCACAGGTCTTTACGTCACGGACGTGGAGCCGAACAGCCCTTCTTATATGATGGGCATCCAGGCAGGCGACCGGATCGTGAGCATTAATGATATGACTGTAAATGACAGCCGCGGGCTTCAGGATATTCTGGACCGGCTGGAGAGCGGCAAGGAAACGGTTTTAGTAATTGAAAGACAAGGAAAAGACGGCGAAGAACCTATTCGGGTGGTTCTTTATGCCGGAAAACGCTGATTAGGAAGGGTAGAAGTATGCATTATATTCAGGATCTGCAGGAAGGAGACCGGATCTCGGAGATCTATCTCTGCAAAACAAAGGTAACAGCTACGTCAAAGACCGGGAAGAGTTATTATGCGCTGAAGCTCCAGGATAAGACCGGAGTGGTGGATGGGAAGGTCTGGGAACTTTCCAACAGCATCGAGCATTTTGAGGCGAATAACTATATCAAGGTAGACGCGGACGTTTTACTCTACAATAACGCGCTGCAGCTGAACATCCGGAGGATCCGCATGGCGGCCCCGGGTGAATATGATCAGAAAGATTATATCCCGGCATCTACATACGACATCGAGGAGATGTATGAGAAGCTGATGGGACTGGCCGGCAAAGTCGCGAATCCTCATCTGAAAGCGCTTCTGGATTCGTTTTTTGTAGAGGATAAAACGTTTATCCGGGAATTTAAGGCGCATTCCGCAGCGAAATCCGTGCATCATGGATTCATCGGCGGACTTCTGCAGCATACTCTTCACGTGGCTCAGCTGTGCTATTTCTTTTGTTTACAGTATCCGATGCTGAACCGGGATCTTCTTATTACAGCGGCAATGTTCCATGATATCGGTAAACTCAGAGAACTATCTGAATTCCCTCTGAATGACTATACAGATGAGGGACAGCTGATCGGCCATATCGTGATCGGCTATTCTATGGTGAAGGAACGGATCGCGAAAATCGGCGGTTTTCCGAAGAAACTGGAAACAGAACTGCTGCATTGTATTCTGGCGCATCAGGGGCAGCTGGAATACGGCTCGCCAAAGAAACCTGCGCTTCTTGAAGCCATGGCATTGTATTATGCCGATGATACGGATGCAAAGCTGGAGATCATGATGGAGGAATTCGGCGCCACCACAAACATGGATTTCCTGGGTCTGAACCGGTTCCTTGGCACGAACATCCGGAAAACATCCAAACCCTGACGCATACGCGCGTATCATTATGAAAGGTGACGGAATGAATAAAAATGATCTGGTAACCGTGGAGATCACGGACCTGACATCAGATGGAGAGGGCATCGGCCGTGCCGATGCCTTTCCCTTATTTATCAAGGATGCCTGTGTGGGCGATCTGGCGGAATGCCGGGTAATGAAGCTGAAAAAAACATATGGCTACGCGCGGCTCATACGTATTTTGCGTCCTTCTCCGGACAGGAACGAGCCCCTGTGTCCCATGGCGCGCGCCTGCGGCGGCTGCCAGCTGCAGCAGATGAATTATAATGCGGAGCTCCGGTTCAAAACCAATAAAGTGCGGCAGAATCTGAAACGGATCGGCGGACTGGATCCTGATGAGCAGGGTTTTCTCTTCAAACCGTGTATCGGAATGAAAGATCCATGGCGCTACCGGAATAAGGCGCAGGTCCCCTTTGGGCTTTCAGGAAGCGGACAGATCCTGGCTGGCTTTTACGCTGCGCACAGCCACGATATCATTGACTGTGAGGATTGCCTGCTGACCTTTCCTGAAGCCGCGGAATGTATCCGTGCAGTGAAGGACTGGATGCGGCGCTTCCGGATCCTCCCGTATGACGAGGCAAAACATACCGGACTGATCCGTCATGTATTGGTACGAAAGGGTTTTGCCACAGGACAGCTGATGGTCTGTGTAATACAGAATAGTAAAAAGCTTCCGGACTATGCAGCTCTCGCGGATGCATTAAAGAAGATCCCCGGGTTTACTACATTGGCCGCAAATATCAATGAGACCACTGGGAATGTGATCCTGGGAGACCGTACAGTAACGCTGTACGGGCCCGGATATATTGAGGATACCATCGGCAGCACCCGGTTCCGCATTTCGCCGGAAAGCTTTTACCAGGTAAACCCTCAGCAAACACAGGTGCTTTATGAAAAGGCGCTGGAATACGCGGGCCTCACCGGGACCGAAACTGTCTGGGATCTCTACTGCGGTATCGGCACGATCTCACTTTTTCTTGCCCGGAAAGCAGCCAGGGTCTACGGTGTGGAAATCGTTCCGAGAGCGATCCATGATGCCAGGGAGAACGCTGCGCTGAATGGTTTGTCAAATACAGAGTTCTTTACAGGAAAAGCAGAGGAAGTCCTGCCGGCATGGTATAAAGAGAATCCGGATAAAAAGGTGGATGTGATCGTAGTGGATCCACCCAGAAAAGGCTGCGACGCCGCCTGTCTGGATACTATTTTGCGGATACAGCCGGATCGCGTGGTCTACGTCTCCTGTGACAGCGCTACCCTGGCCAGAGATCTTCGGATTTTGACAGAAGGAGGATACCAACTTCGGGAGGTACAGCCCGTGGACCAATTTGGGCACACTGTTCACGTCGAGACGGTAGTACAACTTTCCAAGGGAAATATATCGAGCGAGAAAATCCGCGTGGAATTTGATCTGGAAGATATGGATATGTCCAGGTTTCAGCAAGGTGCTACATACGAAGAGATTCAGGAGTGGGTGCAGGAGAAATACGGGTTCCATGTGACCCACCTGAATATCGCGCAGGTGAAGCGTAAATATGGAATTATTGAACGTGAGAATTACAATAAGCCGAAATCAAAGGATTCCCGGCAACCGGGATGCCCGGAGGAAAAGGTAATCGCAATTGAAGAGGCCCTAAAGCATTTTCAGATGATTTGACCAGAACAAATTTCAAAATATGTATCGCTGCAAGATGTTACCTTTTTGGTTTATGATAGACGCTGATTGCCAAGGTGTTCACATTGACCAC
>CADCQD010000106.1 GCA_902803485.1 uncultured Eubacteriales bacterium
CCCGTGACCACGGAAGAGATGGATATCGATTCCGCGAAGAAGAAGGGAGCAATGGCGCTTTTCGGCGAGAAGTACGGCGACCGGGTGCGTGTGGTATCCGTAGGCGATTTCTCCATTGAACTCTGCGGCGGCACGCATGTGAAGAATACGTCGGATATCCGTATTTTCAAGATCCTTTCCGAATCCGGCATCGCCGCGGGCGTCCGGAGGATCGAAGCGATCACAGCGGATAACGTACTCCAGTATTACCGCGAGATGGAAGCGAATTACAATGAAGCTGCCGCTGCGCTGAAGACGTCGCCTGCGTCTCTTACGGACCGTATCCACGCGCTTCAGAACGAGCTGCGCGCGGTCATTTCCGAGAACGAGAAGCTGAAGGCGGAAGCTGCGAAGAACGCAGCAGGCAGCGCCCTGGACCAGGTGAAGGACGTGAACGGCATTCCCTTCCTTGCGGCCGCGGTAGATCATGTAGACGCGAATGAACTCAGGAACCTCTGCGACAGTTTCCGCAACCAGCTGGGCGAATGCGTGATCCTTCTGGTATCCGCTTCGGATCAGAAGGTCTCACTGGTTGCCGCTGCCACAGACGGCGCGGTAAAGCGCGGCGCCCATGCCGGAAACCTGATCAAGGCAGTTGCGGGCCTTGTTGGCGGAGGCGGCGGCGGACGTCCCAATATGGCGCAGGCCGGCGGTAAGGATCCCTCGGGGATCCCGGCGGCGCTTGCGAAGGCTGAAGAAGTACTGAAAGAGCAGATCAAGTGAATAAAAAGATCACGAAAGGCCATTACGGCTACATAGGATACAAAAAGAAAAGGCTTCTTTTGCAGGCGCTGATCCTTCTTCTGGGGATGGCCGGCTTCATTGTGCTGGGGTATTATATCACAGGATCCAATAAAAACCTGTTTACCCTTGTGGCAGTTATGACGGCGATCCCCATGGTCATGCAGATCGTACAGCTGATCGCGATATCCAGATTCCATTCCCGGCCGGAAGAAGAATATCAGAAAGTCAGGGAACTTGCAGGAAACGGCCTGCTGAATACGGATCTGGTCATCGCGAACAAAGACGGCCCGTCATATGACATCGGATATGCTTATGTGCATTCCGGCGGTATTCTTCTGTACTGCGCGAACGAAAAGCTGGATATCGCGAAAACTGAAGAGTATATAAGAAATTTTCTCAGGCTCAATGAATGTGACGCGCCGGTCACGGTCCTCACGGATGTCCGGGTGTTTATGAAGCGGCTGAAGTCCCTGCCCGGAGAGGACCGCGCGGATGTTCCCGATGAGCTTCTGAGACAGGAGGGCGTGCTTCGCGCGATCTCGATGTAATGTATGAAATCAGCCTGACAGCCAATCAATCGAATCAGCGTCTGGATAAGTTTCTCAGGAAATACCTGAAAAACGCGCCGGACAGCTTTATCTACCGGATGCTCCGGAAGAAGAACATCACGCTGAACGGATATAAAGCCATCGGCAATGAGAAGACCGTGGCCGGAGATACGGTCCAGTTTTTCCTGTCTGAAGAAACATATCTGAAGATGCGGGGAGAAACAGAACCGATCCCTGACGGCGCTCCGGATTTTCCGGATCTTCCCATTCTGTACGAGGACGGAGACCTGATGGTATTTATCAAGCCCCAGGGACTTTTGTCTCAAAAGGCAGAGAAGGATGATTATTCCGTGAACGAATGGGTCTGCTATCACGCGGTGGAGCAGGGCCTGATCTCTTCCTCGGAATTTGAAAGCTTCCGGCCTTCGGTATGCAACCGCCTGGACAGAAACACGGCCGGGATCATGACCGCGGGACTCAGCCTCAGAGGGTTGCAGACGCTGTCCAATTTATTTCACGACCACCGGGTGGAAAAGTATTATTATGCCCTGGTCCGGGGACAGGTACAGGATCCCATCGACTTCAAATGCTTTCTGAAGAAGGACTCCTATATCAACAAAGTCTCTGTTCTTACGGAAAGTGTCCCGGGAGCCAGGGAGGTCCATACCGGCTTTACACCGGTAAAGGTCATGAAAGACCGGACGCTGCTGCTGGTACGGCTGTATACCGGAAGAACGCATCAGATCCGTTCGGTCCTTGGATATCTGAAGCATCCGATCCTTGGTGATACCAAGTACGGAGATAATAAGTTCAATCTGAAATACAATATTTATTCCCAATGCCTGATCGCCTGCATGCTGAAGTTCCCCGTATGCGGCCTTCGGGGCGTCAGCGGAAAAACATTCGAGATCGGTATTCCGAAGGACTGGCCGGTCTTGTGAGGTGACTTATGGCCACATGGTCCACCCGCGGACTTCGCGGGTCCTCTTTTGAGGAACTGATCAACTTTACGAATGAGGATTACAGGAACCGGAAGCTCGCGCTGATACA
>CADCQD010000107.1 GCA_902803485.1 uncultured Eubacteriales bacterium
ACCTTAGGATTACGAACGATTGCACGGCCCATGGCAACACGCTGTCTCTGACCGCCTGAAAGAGCCTTCGGCTTACGATCCAGCAGATGCTCGATGTCAAGGATCTTAGCAGCTTCATGTACCTGTTTGTCGATCTCAGCCTTCGGAACTTTACGAAGCTTCAGACCGAACGCCATGTTATCGTAAACTGTCATATGCGGATACAGAGCGTAGTTCTGGAAAACCATCGCGATATCTCTGTCCTTGGGTTCTACATCATTTACGAGTTTGTCACCGATGTAGCACTCGCCTGCGCTGATCTCTTCAAGTCCTGCGATCATACGAAGGGTGGTGGACTTACCGCATCCTGACGGGCCGACGAAGATGATGAACTCTTTGTCTTCGATCTCGAGATTGAAGTCCTTAACAGCTACAAAGCCGTTGGGATAAACCTTCGTGATATTTCTTAATGATAAACCTGCCATTTCTTTCCTCCTGTTACTTGCTTTTTATCTTACAAGATAGCTTTATTGTACTCTGAAAACGCTTAAAATTCCATATTTACATTCGACGAAATATTTTAGCTTATTTTGTGAAAAGTGCTTATTTTCTCTTGCCGAATGCCGCCTGGTTGTTATCCGGGCTCGCTCTGCGGCCGATCTCCGCGCGTCTTCTTTCCAGAGCAGCGAGGGAGATCTCGATATCCTCCCGCGCCTCATTCTCATTGAAGCAGCCTACCGTAACCATATCGCAGTCGCGGAGCGTAGCCCAGGAGAAGTTCAGCCCCACGAAAGGCGTCGTGCGTCCCGCCGCCATCGGCTTGATGGTCATGACCGGCTTCTTTGCCTCATGAATGATCTGGTTGACGGTCTCCACCTCTACCTGCATCAGGAAGCCCATGCAGTTGTAGATCTGAATATATGTCTGTACGTCGTAATTATTCTGATCACTGTATACGATGAGCTCCGGCATATGAGCGGAAAGGCCGGGGATCATGCCTGCGTCGCGGATCATCTCCAGATAATCCGGAAGGCGCACGATCTGCTCCAGATTCTTATTTACCAGCTGTTCCGCGCGGGAATGATGGATCAGGCAGATCTTCGCTCCCAGTTCTTTGCTGCTCTTCAGGAGCGCTTTGGATTCCGCGTATGCTTCCTTCGTATTGTTCACGTTCAGATGCGGAGTGTCGATCATGATCATTTCCTTGCCGAGCTTTTCCTCAGTCTCATGGATCGCCTGCACCAGTACGGGCAGCATATTGAAGGGAGCCATAATGGAGTCCACACCGAATTCCATAAAGGTCTCCAGCATCGGCTTGATGGATTCGGCCGTCGCGTGCTTTTCGACGATCATCCGGTCCGCCGCCGGGCTCGTGTGGCTCCAGCCGCCGATCCAGTTCGTACCGATGATCATTCTTGAAACGGATACGTCCTCTACCATGGTTCTTGGAAACATAGTCATTGGCAAATCCTCCTTGAAAATATTAATAATTATTGTATTCATGATGCCGGCAGGAAGTTCTCCTGCCGGCGAATAACCATTTTAATAGATCGTGCTGTACAGCATGCTGATGGTAGCTCCGTAATTCGGCACCAGGTTATAACCCTGGCTGTAATACAGACCGTCAAACGGAACCCTCTGCTGCTGGAAAGAGAAATTCAGGATCCCGGGAAGATCCGTCAGAAGAGACATCATTCTTCCCTGTCCGATGTTATGTGTAACAAACGGCAGTACCGAGTTTGCCGCGCTGTTGAGGCTGGAGAAACCGCCGGCTCTCGCCTTATTCACAAGGGCCATCAGCACGTTCCTCTGGCGCTGCGTACGGCCGTAGTCCCATCCGCTGGTGGTGCGGTCCCGGGCATACGCCAGCGCCTTGGCGCCGTTCAGATGCACCAGGCTGCTGGCACCGGAAACAGGAACGCCGATATGCGCGCCTTCCGCGGCTGTCAGTACTATATCCACGCCGCCAAGGGTATCGATCACACCTTTCAGCCCGTTAAAGTCGACCCAGGCGTAATTATCCACCGCAATACCGAAATTCAGCTGCATCGTCTGGATCAGAAGAGGCGCGTTTCCGATGGCGAAGGCCGCGTTCAATTTACGGAATCCCACGCCGGGCACATTGACCCAGGTATCCCGCATGAAGGACGTCAGCATCACTTTGCCCTTTTCATAATTCACAGACGCCAGGATCATGGCGTCCGAGTTGCCGTTCCAGGTCGCCGCGCGCCGGTCAACGCCGATCAGCAGCAGATTGTATACCTTGTCATTGTGGATCACGTCCGTAGGGATCGGTGCCGGCGGGTTGTAGCTGCCGCCTCCGCCCGAGCCGCTGCCGGATCCGCCTGAACCGCTGCCCGAGCCGCTGCCTGAACCACTGTCTGAGCCGCTGCCGGATCCGCTGCCGGAACCACTTCCGGATCCGCTGCCGGACCCGCTTCCGCCACCGGAGCTGTCATCTCCGCCGCTTCCGGATCCTCCGGCGCCGCTTTCCGCTGCGGTACCGTCGCTGTTTGCGGGACCTGTTTCATTCCCGTTATTTCCGGACGGCTTCTGCTCGATCTTCGCGTCCTGCGGCAGGTTTTCCAGCGCTTCCTTACGTTCGATCTCCAGTCTTTCCATCAGTTCCTTTTCTTCGTCCGCAGGCAGTGTTTCAAACTCATCCGCCTCGGTAGGCGCGAACTCAATGGATTCCTTGTCCTCTACATAATTGGTCTTCTTATAGTAATGATTGAAAAAGAGGAAAATACCAATGACTGCTGCCAGCGCCAGTCCCAGAAGGACCAGGAATACGACCAGCAGCGCGTTGATCCTGCTTTTCTTTTCTTTTGTATTGCCTTTCATAAAAGCTCCTCCAAATCTGTTCTTACCGTATTGATCCTAAGGGGGACCGCACACAGTGCGGTGGATCCCTTAGGATGCCTTAGCGGCGAGCGTATTCAAAAGAAATGCGGAGCATTTCTTACCGCATTGATCCTAAGGGGGACCGCTTATCGGCCGCTTTTTATGTATTTCTTATACCCGGACCTTATCCAGATGCCAGAT
>CADCQD010000108.1 GCA_902803485.1 uncultured Eubacteriales bacterium
ATGCTGATGGATGATACCAGCGGAATCCTGCTGACAACACCGATCATGCTGCCGGTAGTTACGGCGCTGGGGATCCACCCGATCCACTACGCTGCCATCATGGCTATCAATCTGGGCCTCGGATGCGTAACGCCTCCGACCGCTCCGTTCCTGTATTTCGGTTCCCGTGTCGGAAACGCTCCCATCAATGAGATGATGAGGCCGACACTGTGCTATATCTTCTGCGCGTGGATACCTACGCTGATCATTACCACATACATTCCGATCCTGGCGACATTCCTGCCGAGGACATTCGGATACATGTAAGGAGCCGTTGTGAAAAAGAATAATAAAGCCGCGGAAACAAATAAGGGCATGACGGAATGTGAACATCAGTATACTTTCAAAAAAGAGTATCTGTTTACAGATGTCAATATGCTTCTGTCGAAAAAAATATGCGAGAAATGCGGCAAAGAAATCGTTCTCAGCAAGAGATCGAAGACACAGGTCATCATGTTTTCATCGCTGATGGTCGTGCTGCTTGTTCTCTGCGAGACGATGCTGAAAAAGGTGCTTCCCGATGTTTCCTATGTTACAAAAGCGCTGGTCGTGGTGCTGCTGTTCTGCATCATACTGGGGTTCGGCCTTTATTACCTGATGAACCGGGCGACCTACGTGACATACACTCCCACGGAGAGAAGCCACCGTTACCGCGATGCCTATGAGCAGGCAAGGCGCGAGAACGATGAGCGGACCCGGAAGAAGTATGAGCACGCCATCGAGGTCCGTGAACAGAAAAGGATGGAAAAAGAACAGAGGAAACAGGCGAAAGAGAGAGAAAAGCGCCCTCCGGAGGCATGAACCCTCCGGTAAAGGGTCCTGGATGAAGGACCTGTGAAATGAGACCTGTGAAATGAAATGAAACATCTGCCGCCGGACGATACCGTCCGGCGGCAGATGTCTTTTCTGAAGGATTCGATCAAGGGAAAGGGGATCAATGAAATGAACCTGGAGAAAACGGTAAAGTCGCTTCAGCAGAAGCTTTATACGGTATCCGTCTTTGGTTCCCGTGAGGAAGCGGCGGAATATCTGGATTCACAGATCGACGGGCATATCGTGGGGTTCGGGGATTCCAGGACCATCATCGATATGAAGCTGTATGATAAACTTTCGAAGCATAACACGGTATATGACCCGAACCAGAGCGAGGACAACGACGGATTCCTCGCGATCGCGCAGAAGTGCCTGACGGCGGAAGTGTTTCTGACTTCGGTCAACGCGATGGCGGAGACCGGTGAAATGGTCAATATCGACGGGACCGGAAACCGTGTGGCGGGGTCGCTGTTCGGGCATGAGAAAGTATATTTCGTGGTCAGTACGAACAAGATCGAGCCGGACCTGGAAAGGGCTGTCCGGCGCGCCCGCAATATCGCGGCGCCGAAGAATTCTCTGAAGTACGATCTTACAACGCCATGCGTTCTTAACTACAAGAAGACCGGGGAACTGAAATGCTTCGACTGTGCTCATCCGGACCGTATCTGCAACTGTGTCATCACATATTGCAGGAAAATGCAGGACATCGAGGATGTCGAGGTCGTGCTGATCGATGAAGAAATGGGATTCTGAGCAAAACGTGGTTTTCAATCAGCCGCAGTTTGTGGTATCATATATCGAGTGTTGCCGGCGGAGCGTGCCGGCTTTCCGCATAAAAAAAGAACGGAGCCTGACTGCCTGTGAATATCAATAGAGAATTAAGAAGAATATTTGCTCTTCTGGCCGGGATCTTCTGCCTGTTCAAACTGATCGAAAAGATCGAGTTCGACGAAAAGCAGGAAGATGGATTTCAGATCCACGAATTTGATGATATCTGGTAAGGGAGCAGCAGAGATAATATGAGAATACTGACGATCATCAGCGGCGTCCTCATGCTCGCTACGGGCGCCTTCTGTTTTATCAATCCGGGGCAGACCTTTCTGTCCATCGCTTTTGTTGTGGGGATCGTAATGGTGATCAACGGGATCATCCACTCCCTTTCGTATCTTGTCGGCCGGGGGCTGAACAACAAAGGGGACAACAACGGATGGATCCTCGTTGACGCTCTGATCACACTGCTGCTGGGCATTCTGGTGCTCTGCAATCAGCTGGTGGCGGACATGGCGATCCCGATGGTATTCGGCATGTGGGTGCTGGTCTCAGGGATCCTGCGTGTCGAAGCCGCGAGCCATATCAACAGAGAAAGAAAACTTTCCAATTTCAGATCGACCCTGATCACCGGGATCCTTACGGTGATCGTCGGTCTGTTCGGGTTCATCAACCCCTTTGTGGCGTGGGTCACGACCGTGTTCCTGCTGGGGGGATTCCTGTGCATGCAGGGCATCAACGTGATCGAACTCGGCGTCAATATGCCGCATGAAAGAAAAGCCTACGTGCGGATCTACAAGAGAAAGCGCGAGCCTGTGAAGATCACCAGCGAGGATGAAACGCCGGAGGCTGTGGAACAGCGGCTGGAGGCGAGAGCCGAAGAGGAAAAGCACGCTGCGGAGCAGGCTGAAATGATGGAGAATTTAGGAGCGGTACCGGATGAGCCGAAGGTATGAAGTCTGTATCATCGGTGGAGGCGCGGCAGGTCTGGCGGCGGCCGTCTCCATCCGCAGGCGGATCAGGACCTGTATCCTTGAGAAAAACCCGATCCCGGGTCGGAAGCTGCTGGCGACCGGCGGAGGCAGATGCAATCTGACCAACGCTGCGTGCGCCGGCGCGCGGAAGACTCTGGATTTTTTTGCTTCCATGGGACTTGAATCCCGGCTGGAAGAGGAAGGGAGATACTATCCTTATTCCGGACGCGCCGCGGATGTGGTGAAGGTGCTGACGGACGGCGTAAAGGAAGCCGGCCATGACATCATCCCGGACTGCGAAGCGGTCTCCATCAGAAAAACCGGGGACGGTTTCCTCATCCTGGCGGAGAGGAAAAGCACCGCCCGCGGAAAAAAAGCTGCGGAGACCTTGTCCATCACAGCGGACAGAGTGCTCCTGGCCTGCGGCGGCAAGGCCGGCCCGCAGTACGGGACGACAGGGGACGGATACCGGCTGGCATCCTCTCTGGGGCACCGGATCAGCCGCGTGTATCCTATCCTTACCGCCATCGAATGCGGAGATATGAAAGATCTTAAGGGGATCCGCGCCCGCGGGACGGTGACCTTAAAGAAGGACGGAAGGCCGGTGGCTTCCGAGAACGGTGAGATCCAGTTTACGGAGGACGGCATTTCCGGCATCTGCGTATTCAATCTGACGCCGATGATCCGGGCAGAGGAGGGCGAGTCCCTGCGGGACGCGCTCGCAAGATTCGAGGTCTCTCTGGATCTTGCTCCTGATCTTCCGCCGGAACGGCTGTCCGGAAGGAGATCATCCTTCGGGATCCTGACGGAAGCGCTGGCGGCCAGAGTGAAGCCGGAGGAGATCAGGAACTGGAGACTTCCTGTGCGCGGTATAAAAGGCTGGCGCCAGGCGCAGTGCACCGGAGGGGGGATCCCGCTGGATGAAGCGGACCCCGTGACCATGGAATCCAGATGCTGCCCGGGCCTTTATCTTGCGGGCGAGATCCTTGACCGGCAGGGGCCCTGCGGAGGGTTCAACCTGCAGAATGCCTGGGAAACGGGGATCGCGGCGGCGGAAGCGATCAACGCGGCTGCCGGGAAGGATGCCCGGCCGGATGAAAGAAGGGAAAAGAACAGGTGAGATACCGCGTGAACGAGATCCGTCTGACTGCCGGAGAGGCGGCGGACCGGGAACATTTGCACCGGATCCTTGAGCAAAAACTGGAACGGGCGGTCCGCAGGGCAGGCGGCAGGAACGCGCGGATCTCAGAAATCGAAATATTGAAGGAATCCATAGACGCC
>CADCQD010000109.1 GCA_902803485.1 uncultured Eubacteriales bacterium
AGCACACGGATCATCGGAAGACCGGTGCGGTGCGCTTCCACGGCCGTACTGTAGGAATACGGCAGCAGGTTTTCCCTGAGCCATGCAGAGAAACGGTAGACTTCGATCGTGAAATCATCATAGAACCAGGGCTCTCTTCTTCCACGTCCATGATAACGCATGATCGGGCAGAAGACGCCAAACTCGGTCCAGCGGAGGTAGGTTTCCTCATCGCCGAAGCCCGCGTAGCCGCCCACGTCCACGCCCCAGAAGGGAAGCCCGGAGGCCGCCGCGGTAAGTCCGCCGGCCATGGCGTACTCCATTCCCTTCAGGGAAGCGTCATGGTCGCCGCCGAACTGAGCCGCGAAATGCTGGGAGCCGGCGCCTGCGCCGCGGGTATAGAGCACGTGGTCGTCTCCATATTTGCTTTCGAAAAGTTCGCGGTACGCCTTCGCGTAAATATACGTATAGCCGTCGTGCATTTCATCGCCCTTCCGGCCATCCGCAAACACCGCTTCATCCGGGATGATATCGCCGAAGTCCACCATCGTGCCGCGGATACCCGCGTCAAAACGGTCGATCCACTGCCGCCGGAGCAGTTCCTTGCCCAGCGGATCCGTAAAGTCGATCACCCGGGTCAGCGCCATGATGCGGTCATTGCCGCTGTGCTTTGTGATGGGCAGCTCCTCTTCAGAAAGCTCCGGCATCAGGGCCTTCGCCTGTTCCACTGTCACATGAGGATACTGCCAGGAAAGGGTCTTCATGCCCCGGGCATCGCATTCCTTTACGATCTTATATACCTGCTCCCGGGTCTTATGGCCGGTCCAGCCGGCGCCTTCCGCGTAAAACGCGGAATGAGGGATGTCATACTCGTCAAATTTGTGCAGGATGGAAGCCTGCTCCTTATAGGTATCCTTCAGGCCGTAATTCAGCCAGTTGCCTACACCGCCGCCGCACCAGGGTTCAAATACCCATGCAGGGGGCTGGATCGGGAAGCCGGTGAGTTCCATGTAAGCCTTCATGGTTTCCGCGGGAGTTCCCGCGAAGAAGTAAATATCGAAAACAGGGCCTGCCGCCGTGCAGCGGAGAAGGTCAGGGTCCGCCTGCCCCACGTCGAAGCGCATCCGGTAGGTGCTGTTGATAAATCCGGCATAGCCGCTTGTGGAATGGAACAGCGGGATATTTTTATATGCCTGGTTGCCCAGGGTGCCCATGGCGCCTTCCCAGGCGTCCCGCTGCCAAAGAGCCGCCACATTGCCGCGCTGGTTCACCTGATTAAAACGTTCACCGAAACCGTAAATATCCTCGCCCGCAGTCAAAGGAAGCAGATATTCGGATCCTGTAAGCGCTTTATCTTCGTAGAAGAAACGAAGGCCGCCCTTCATCAGGATGGTCTGCTTTTTATCCAGCACAGCGCTGTAATCTTTCCCGGTCGTGATCTCCAGGGTATGGCGGGAAGTCCTGATCGTGATCTTGCCGAAGATCTCAGAATACTTATAGCTTTCGGCCTCCTCTTTGAAGAAGCCTTCCTTTCCATACAGGCGGAAACCTTCTTTGACTGCCTGAAGCCACAGTTTCTGCTGTTTTCTTCCGAAACCGAAGGTCAGTTCCAGCCTGTCTCCCAGATCTTTCACGCTCCGAAGCGTATCCGGCGCCGCCCAGCTGTCAGACTGGTTCATAAAGGTGTGGTCCGCGTACCACCAGGATACATAATTCCGGAAGAAATCCAGGTAGTCGTCCAGGACTTCGCAGGCTTTATCCGTATCTCCCGCGCGGAGCGCTTCATTGACGCGGCGCCGCGCGACCCAGGGATCCACCGGGACCCAGGGATTCGCCACCCGCTGATTAAAGAAGAAGTCCGCGCCGTCCAGGATCAGGCTGTCCTGGATGCGCTGCGCAAGATACACCCGTTCCGCGAGGGTCTCTTTTGCGGTCTTATCTTCCGACGCCAGCACTTCCGCGATGGCCTTCCGTTCGCTGCTGTCCGGCCATACCAGTTCCGCAGGCCGCTGCCAGTGCCGTATGCCTGAAGGCAGGGTAAAGAGAACTTCTTCGCCCCGCGTCAGCTTCTGTTCGCCATCCAGATAGGTCTCAATGAACGTCTCCGGATCAAACTGAAAATGATCATCGTAGTTCGCGTTGAAATCCAGGGGAAAAGCGGTCAGGACTTCGCCGGTCTGGCGTTTCCTGCGGTAGACCTGAAGATCAAAGGAACCCTTCGGAAAACCTCCGAACAGATCCCACGGCAGCGCGAAATACGCGTACCAGACCCGGTCCTCTGCTTTTACCGTACAAACATACGCATCCTCAGGGATCCCGGTGATCTCCGCCAGGTTCCCGGTATCGCGTCCGTCGCCCAGGCAGTAGCTGTCTCCGCTGATGTATGTCATGCCCTTCTGGACTTCCGCGGACTTCATCCCGTTCGCGAAGACGCTGAAATCCGCCAGATCCCGCCGCCCGAAGCTGCCGGATCTTACAGCCACAGACACCTGGTCTGTCCGGTCCATGGTGATCTTTCTGACGTCGTGCCCCTTTGCCAGGGTATAAGTCCTGGGCGCCAGTTCATGACAGGTAAACAATATATAAAGAGCGTTTTTGTCCCAAAGAAAACGCACCTCCGTAGGGACTGTCCGGCGTACTTTTCCGCCGGCGCTGTACAGCCCGCTGATCCGAAGCGCGTCCTTCCACTCTTCAAGAACGATCCCGGAAGACGGCGCTGTTACTGCCGGCTTTCCCAGGTCCATTGATGAGATACCAAATTGCAGTTTCTGTTCCATCTTTTATCCTCCAGGTATTTGTTCATGAGACCGCTCCCGCACTGCCGGAGCTTTAATAAAATTTTAATCCCGAATGTCGTAAAAAGCAACAGCTGCCATGCGGATTTTTCTTTTGTTACTTATTTCACTGCCGTCTGTTTTTCCCGCGTTTTTTTTATGCATGTCATCAATAGATTTTTCAGGGGTTCAGCGATATGATAATAGTGTATTTTTTTACGTCTTGCGCATCTTTGCGCTGATAACCTAAAATACACGGAAAGGAAGGTAGTTATATGAAAAAACAGCATATTTCCATCCAGACGCTTTCAGGCCTTGCCATCATCACAGCGATCGTGGTCGTTCTCCAGCTGGTGGGAAGCCAGATCCATTTCGGACCTTTCTCCATTTCACTGGTTCTGATCCCCATCGTGGTAGGCGCGGCTCTCTACGGACCCCTTGCAGGCGCCTGGCTCGGCTTCGTCTTCAGCGTCATCGTCCTGATCATGGACTCCGCGCTGTTTATGGGCATCAACGCTTTCGGCACAGTGGTGACCGTTCTTCTCAAGGGCACACTGGCAGGCTTATGCGCGGGATTTGTATATAACGCATTTAAAAAATGGGCTTTTGTTTTCAAGAACCTGGAATCCGGAAAGGAAAGCTGGCAGATCAATCTGGGCGTGATCCTCGCGGCCATCGTCTGTCCTGTCGTCAATACCGGTCTGTTCCTTGTGGGCTGCGCGCTGTTCTTCCTCCCCACCATCCGTGAGTGGGGCGTGGGCGCCGGCTATACAAACGTTGTAGGTTATATGTTCCTGGGCCTGGTAGGCGGAAACTTCCTTGTGGAACTTCTGATCAACATTATCCTGAGCCCGGTCATCGTCCAGCTGATCCATCTGGGCAGAAAGCATAAATAAACATGTCTATCAGCTGCGATACCTGTGCCTATTATGAATATGATGAAAATGACGACGCGTATTATTGCGGCGTAGATATGGATGAGGATGATTACGGCCGCGTGGCCGGACAGCATTTCCGTGAATGTCCCTATTACCAGAATGATGACGAATACGCCGTTGTCAGACATCAGATGTAAGGTGTGAGGGAAGCATGAAACGAATCAAGATCGCGATCGTCAGTGATGTTCTGGGCGCGGAAAAGAGCGGGATGACCACAGCCGCCCTGAATCTGATCAGCTATCTCAAAGCCCGCGGGCATGAAGTGCGTGTGATCTGTCCGGATCAGGCGCAGGAGGGAGAGCCCGGTTATTTTGTGATCCGGCCGGTCCGGCCGGAAGAAAAAGCCGGTCTCGCGAAGCTTTTCAAAAAGGATCCTCCGCTGTTTTCCATGGATGAAATGGCGGAGATGAAGGCTGCTCTTGAGGGCGTGGATGTCGTGCATCTGATCACGCCTCTCAGACTCGGGACCCTGGCGCTTCAGACAGCAAAGGCCCTGCAGCTTCCTGTGACTGCGGATTTCCACTTTCCTCTGGAAGAACTTCAGGACCGGGAACGGGCGGAGTCTGATCCGGTGGTCCGGGACCGTGATTATGCCGGTCTTTATGAACGCTTTTACAGCCAGGTAAAGGCCATCCACTATCCCACCACGTACATCCGCGACGCCTTTGAATCCGCTGTCGGCCGTACGCCGGGCAAAGTCATTTATAACGGTGTCAGCGCACGTTTCCGTAAGATGGAAGCGGAGAAGCCAGAGGCGTGGAAGGATAAATTCGTCATACTGTACACCGCGCCGTTTACCAGAGAAAAAGCGCATGACATCCTGATCGAGGGTGTCCGCCAGTGTGAATATCAGGAGCGGATCCAGCTGGTCTTTGCCGGGGAAGGTCCCCTGGAAGAGCAGATCCGGACTCAGGCGGAGATCCTGACCAATCCCCCGGTGATGCAGGATCTCACCAGAAGCGAACTTCTGAAAGTCATCAACTGCGCAGACCTTTACGTCCATGCGGCAGAGGTGGATACGGAATCCGTCACATGCATTGAAGCCGTGAACTGCGGCCTGGTGCCTGTGATCGCGAACGCGCCGCGGAGTGCGGCCCGTCTCTATGCCATGGGCAGCAAAAACCTGTACCAGTATAATGACCCTTTGGAGCTGGCTTCAAAGATCGAGTACTGGATGACCCATGAAGAAGAAAAGGAGAAGCTCAGCCTGCGCTATCAGCGCTTCACAAAAGACTTCTCCCTGATGTCCTGTATGGAAAAACTGGAGCTGATGCTGTATCAGGCCTCCGGCAGAAGCTGATACGCGACCCGCGGCTCATGATCGCCGTTCGCGTCAGCCACATAGATGATCCCGCAGCGGATGAAGCCCAGCTTCTCCGCTGCGGTTTTCATTGAGATATTCTTTTCATCCGTATCTATCCGGATCTCCGGGACAAGCCGGCGTCCGAATTCCACCGCGTGCTTCAGGATCCCGTGATGACGCCCGTCTCCCGCGATCCGGTGGATGGTCCCGTACTCATGATCATTGAGCCAGGCACCGTCTTCAATGTAAGCATAAGTCGGTTCTTCTCCCAGGGCGAAAACAAAGGTGCCTACGATCTCCCCTTCTTCTTCCATGACGTAGCTCTGATTCCGGCCGATATCCCGGGCCAGGAGTTCATCCTTCGGGTAATCTTTCCACTGGGTCATATTTCCTTCCGCGCGCATATGCGCCCGGGCAATGCCAAAGATCTCCTGCATCCGCGGAATGTCCTCCATCCGGGAACGTCTGATTTCGTACGTCATCCTTATGCCTCCTTGTCCTGCCCGGCCTTCAGCTTTTTCGGCGATTTGATGGTTGCGGCGTACGCGCTGTTTAAGAGTCCCAGCACCGCGGAGATCATGAACAACGTCTCGATGCCTACGGTCTGCCAGATCCAACCGCCAAACAGCGCAATGGCCAGAGTGATCAGGTGATTTACGGAAATACCGGTAGACAGCGTCGCTTTCACTTCATCCGGATTATCGGAAATATCCTGCACGTAAACAGATGCCGCCATGGACGCCAGAGAGATCACCGCGTCCAGCACGTAGTTCACACAGCAGACCACAAAGGCTACGTTCATCGGAAACAGATGATGCGCGAAACCATAGAAGAAGCAGACGATCACCAGGATCAGCGTATCAGAGATCATGACGATCTTATAGCCCAGGCGGTCAATGATCCTTCCTACCACAGGCGCCATAAGAAATCCGGCAATGGCGGAGATCGCAAAGAGAAGGCTGATGGTGGCGGTGCCGGCCTTATAGAACAGGATCAGCACATAAGGGCCGAAGGTCAGGAATACCTGCTTTCTTGCGCCGTAGAAGACCTCCAGCATGTAATACTTTTTGTATTTTTTCGCGAAGTAGAACCGCCGTTTGGTGCTGTCCGTTTCACTTTTGCTATTCAGCCCGAAACTGCAGATGCCGCCAATGGCGGTGATCACTGCCGCGATGACGAAGAACAGGCGGAAGGGCTGCCTGCCTCCCAGAAGGGCGAAAGAAACGATGATCACGATGTATCCCGCAAGTGTGCCGATCTGGTTCACCGAACCCTGGTATCCCAGAGCTCTGCCTCCGCGGCCGGGTTTTGAATAGGAAAGAGAGATCGTGCTCTTCATGCCCAGCTGGATATGTTCACCCAGGGAATAAATGCAGATCGCTAAAGTAACCAGGACCTTGCCGGGGGAAATGACAGAGAGCATGCCCATGCCGGCCACCATGATCACCGCGCCGATCTTGTACAGCATTTCCGCTGTGTAATTATAAAATACCGCAAGGATGAACACCATCAGGAAACCCGGCAGCTCCCGGAAGAATTCCGCGATCCCGCGGTCCATCTCGCCCATCACGACCACTTCCGCAAGATAGTTGTCGATCATTCCCTTATGGATGCCGTATCCCAGGCCCGTAAGAAGAATGGACAGGAAAAAGATCTGATACCTGCTGTTCTCTTTGAATGTGTCTCTGATCCCCTTCATATTGTGTTTCCTTTACCCCTTCCTGACTGAATGCCGCTTCTTAGCGGCTTCCTGTATTACCGGTCAGATCTCCCGTTCGAAAATATCTACGATATATTCCTTCTGATCCACTTCCCTGCCGGCAGCCTGAAATCCCTGATGCTCCCAGAATTCCCGGGCTTCCGTATTCTCCCGGATACATCCCAGACTCAGCTTACGGATGCCCTGAGCGGAAAGCGCCGCCCGAAGATCCGCCATGATCTGGGAACCGATGCCCTGGTTCTGCATTTCCGCGTCCACCATAAACCACCCGATGAAGGCGCCGTCCGGTTCCGGATAGCCTGTGATCAGGTCCAGGATCGCCACCAGATCGTCTTCCTCATTATAGAAACCGGTGAAATACTTATTCGAAAGCCCGGAACCCTCCGGCACCTCCGTGATCACGTCAGTCAGAGCCTTACGGGTCGGCCGGGTATGCAGATACCTGTAGTATCTGCGGTTCGCGCGGCAGAGATGATAGACGTCTTCGATGTCCTCCTCCCGGATCCGGCGCACGTGGTAATCTCCGGAGAAAGTCTCAACGTCCAGTTCGTCCGCGCGCCCGTGTTCATTTTCATAATCAATGGCCTGCCGGAACTGGGTCTCATACAGCTCCCGGTAGATACCGCCCTTAAGAAGCAGTTCATCATGGGTGCCCTGCTCCGCGATCACGCCATCCTTCACGACCAGGATACTGTCCGCTTTCAGGATGGTGGACAGACGGTGCGCGATCACAATGCTGGTCCTGCCCTGCATCATGGTTTCCAGCGCGTCCTGGATAGAGCTTTCCGAAATGGAGTCCAGGGCGGAGGTCGCCTCGACCAGGATCAGGATCTTCGGATCTTTCAGGATGACCCGCGCGATGGAGATCCTCTGCTTCTCACCGCCGGAAAGCTTCAGCCCCCGGTTTCCGACCTTGGTATCATACCCCTCGGGCTGACGGGCAATGAAATCATGAATGTTCGCGATCTTACAGGCGCTTTCAATTTCTTCCTGCGTGGCGTCGTCCTTCGCGTACAGCAGATTTTCCAGAATGGTCCCGTTAAAGAGATAGGTGTCCTGCGTGACTACGCCGATGTTTTCCCTGAGATATGTAAGATCGATATCCCGTACGTCCACGCCTCCGATCCGGACACTGCCGCTGTCTGTGTCGTACAGCCGCGGGATCAGATTCACCACCGTGGATTTTCCGGAACCGGAAGGTCCCACGACGGCATACATTTTTCCGCCGGGCACCGTGAAATCCACATCCGTAAGAATGGGACTGCCCTTCACATAGCTGAAGGCCACATGGTCATATTCAATGGGCTGCATCTCCATATCCGGCTTCTTTCCGTTCTCCGGGCTGACGATGCTGCTCTTCCGGTCAAAATAATCAAAAATACGGCTGAACAATGCCAGGGACCGGGTGAAGTCCACCTTGATATTGATCAGGGATTCCACCGGACGGTAGAGACGGTTGATGAGGGCCACAGTCGCCGTAATGGTACCGACAGTCAGCGCCGGATCCAGTTTTTTAATGATCAGCAGGCCGCCCATGAAATAGATGAGCAGCGGGCCGATCTGGGTAAACATACCCATGACCACGGAAAACCATTTGCCGCTCCGCTGTTCCTTCAGGGAATATGCTGTGACCTCTTCATTGACCTTCACGAACCGGTCGTATTCCTTTTGTTCCCGGGTAAAGATCTTTACCAGCATGGAGCCGCTTACGGACAGCGTCTCGTTTACCAGCTGGTTCATCTCATCATTCTTCGCCTGGGATTCCGTGAGCAGCTGATACCGGGTCCGGCCTACGCTGCGGCTGGGCAGGATCAGCAGCGGGATCACCGCTATGCCCACCAGTGCCAGCTGCCAGTTCATGGTAAAAAGCGCCACAAGTGTGGTCACCACCGTAGCCAGGTTTGAGACGATCCGTGACAGTGTCCCGCTGATGACGGAACTGACACCGCTGATGTCCGTGTTCATCCGGGTGATAATATCGCCCTGCTTTTCTGTGGTGAAGAACGCGTGGGGCATGGAAAGAAGATGCCGGTACATCTGGTTCTTCATATCAAAGATGATCCGCTGGGAGATCCAGGCATTGATATAGCTTTCCGCTACGCCAATGACCTGGCTGGCTGTCAAAGTCACGAATGCCAGGATCAGGAGCTTGATGAGAAGTGCCAGATCTTCGCCTACGATGGCCTGGTCCACGATCTTTCCCGTGATGATCGACGGCAGAAGCCCGATGGTCGCGGACAGGATGATCGTTACAAACACCAGGATGAACTGCGGCCAGTAAGGCTTCAGGTAACCCAGGATCCGCAGAAGCAGCTCTTTTGTTACTTTCGGTACATTGCTTTTTTCTTCCTCAGTTAAAAACCCTCTGGGGCCGCCGAAACGCATTCCTCCCATAGATTCCCTTCCTTTCGCTGTCTCAGATACGCCGCCGGTTTCAGTTCTTTCAAAGTATTCGGATACTGACTTCACCGGACAGCAGCGTCTTGCGTGTACCGTCCGGAAGTTCTACCACCAGCGCGCCGTCCTCATCGATCTCAACGGCCCTGGCCTCTTCCTGTATCCCTGCACTGTTTTCGTAAGTCACCATCTGTCCCAGTACGGCTGACGCGGACCGGTAGGTGTCAAGATACGAATGGTCTTCTAAATGCTTAAGCTCCGGCAGAAGTTCCCGGAGTACCGCGGACACCAGTTCCGTCTTGTTCAGATCTCTTCCAAGAGACCCAGCTTTTTCCCGGAGCTCCTCCGGAAAATCCGCCGTAGTCACATTGATGCCGATCCCTACGATCAGCGCCTGAACCATACCTTCCGAGATCAGGGATTCCACCAGGATCCCCGCGATCTTCTTTCCGTACAGATAGATGTCATTGACCCATTTAATTCCCGCGGGAAGGCCGGTGATCCGCCGGATCCCCCGGTACACCGCCACGGCGGTTTTTGCCGTAGCCCGCCGGGCGTTTTCATATTCCGCGCGGACAGGCATCAGCACCGTCATATAGATCCCGGTATCCGCAGGGGAATAAAAGCTCCGCCCGTGGCGGCCCTTGCCCTTCACCTGCTGTCCCGCCAGAAACAGGGCCGGTCCCTGAAGCCCGGCCTCATACTGCCTTCTGGCCTCCGAATTCGTGGAGTCCACTGTTTCAAAAAAGTGAACAGAAAGGCCTGGGAATTCCTCCCTGAGCCTGTCCGTATCATACATTGCCATAACAAATCCCCCGGTCTGAGTGGTACGGTCAGTACGAAACCTGCCGCTCATAAACTGAAAGCCCTACCAGGATACGGTAAGGCTTCAGTCTGTTCAGAAATCCGAAAAGGCTTCCTGCAAATGAATCAGTTGTATACCGGCTTCAGGCTTACAGCAGCTGGGAAGCCAGCGCGGCTGAGCCGTAGGTTCCTGCGTCGTTGCCAAGCTCCGCAATGACGAATTTCGCCTTCTTCTCAGCAATATGCGTATACTCAATAAAGTATTCCTCGACCTTGTCGATGAGGATCTTTCCGGCGCGGGAAACGCCGCCGCCGATGATGATCACGTCCGGATCGATCGTCAGCGCGATATGGCTCGCGGCGATCGCAAGGTACTTGCTGTATACGTCAATGACCTCAAGACCCAGCTCGTCACCCTCTTTGGCCTCATCACAGATCGCCTTAGCAGTCAGATCGATCTCGGGAAGATCATACAGCTTCGACTTAAGCTGTCCTTTTGCCATGAGTCTCTTCGCCACGCGGACCATACCGGTAGCGGAAGTGTACTGCTCCAGACAGCCGCGGTTTCCGCAGTTGCACTTTTCGGTTTCATCAGGATTCACTACAAAATGCCCGACTTCGCCGCCTACGCCGCGGTTTCCGGCCACGATCTTGCCGCCTACAATGATACCGCCGCCTACGCCGGTGCCCAGCGTAAAGAGCGCCGCATTGTCCGCGCCTTTTGCCGCGCCGTAATAAACTTCGCCCAGAGCCGCCGCGTTCGCGTCATTGCATGCCGCAACCGGAATGCCGTCCAGAACTTTGGAAAGCTCCTCCGCGGGATAGCAGGCGCCCATGCCCAGGTTCACACACCAGGGAAGATAACCATTGTCGCAGATGGGGCCCGGAAGATCCATGCCCACGGCTGCGAGCTGCGTCATATCATAACCCAGCTCCGCGAATTTCGCCCGGATGGCGTCCGCGATATCCTTCCAGATCTCAGTGATGTGCTCTCTGTCTGTGGTCGTGATCTCCCAGGTATGGATGGCGCGCTCGCCCACAGGGAAGATGGCCAGCTTAATGGTCGTACCGCCAATATCAACACCGACAATATATTTCTGCATGATCGTTCTCCTTTGTCTTTACATGAAACGGGGCCCGCAAGACGGGCCCCGCAAACCTGCATTATTCAGCTTCCGCTGCCTTCTTCGCTACTTCCTTCTCCTGGATGTCACGCGGTGCCTGCTCATAGTGATCAAAATTGACCTCATATGTGCCGATACCGCCGGTCATGGAACGAAGCACGGTGCAGTAGCCGAAGAGCTCCATTTCAGGAATCTCAGCTTCTACGACCTGCTTGCCGCCGGCAACGGGGTTCATTCCCAGCACACGGCCGCGGCGCTTGTTCAGATCACCCATAACGTCACCGGTGAAATCATTCGGCACAGTGACCTTCAGGTTCATGATGGGCTCCAGAAGTACCGGGCCCGCCTTCATGAAGCCGTCCTTGAACGCAAGGCTGGCCGCGATCTTGAAGGCTGCTTCAGAAGAGTCGACCGGATGGTAAGAACCATCGTACAGTACGGCTTTCACGCCCACGACCGGATAACCGGCCAGAGGACCTGCAACGACAGACTCCGCAAGACCCTTATCTACTGCCGGGAAGTAGTTCCTCGGAACGGAACCGCCCACGACCTGCTCTTCAAAGACATACGCGGACTCATTGTCACCGGACGGAGAGAAACGCATACGGACGTCGCCGTACTGGCCGTGACCGCCGGACTGCTTCTTATGCTTGCCCTGAACGTCGGATTCCTTCGTGATGGTCTCTTTGAAGGCGTAACGCGGCGGCTCCAGGTTGATCTCAACCTTATAGCGGCTCATGAGCTTGCTCTTCACGATCTCCAGTGCCTGATCGCCCACAGCGTACAGGAGCTGCTGGCCGTTCGCGGAATCATTCACCAGCTTCAGAGTCACATCTTCTGCAGCAAGTCTGACCAGTGCGGAAGAAACCTTATCATCCTCGCCCTTGTTCGGAACGGTGTAACGCATATAGGTATAAGGCTTCGTGAAATCGGGGATCGGGTACGTAACCGATGTGCCTTTCTGCGCGAGGGTATCGCCGGTCTTAGCATCGTCCAGCTTCGCAAGAGCGCCGATATCACCGGCGTGGATCTCCGGAACTTCGATGGTCTTATTACCCTGCAGCAGGTACAGCTTGCCGACCTTCTCCGTGTTATTCGTGCGGCCGTTGACCAGCTGGTCATCGGTCTTCAGAACACCGGACTTCACCTTGATCAGGGAGTACTTGCCGATGAACGGGTCGACCATGGTCTTGAAGATATAAACGCTCTTCGCCTTTGCGTCGTCATAATCCGCGTTGAACTCGGAACCATCGTCCAGAGTGCCTGCGCACTTGATCTGCGCGGGCGAGGGGATGTACTCGATAATGTCGTTCAGCAGCTTGGCAACGCCTGCAGCAGTTACGCCGCAGCCAAGATACATGGGAACAAGGTCGCCGCTGGCAACATTGTTCTTCAGCGCGCCCTGGATCTCTTCAGCCGTCAGCTCGCCATTCTCAAAATAGACCTCCATCAGCTCTTCGTCACTGCCTGCGGCAGCTTCCATCAGCTCATTGTGGCCGGTCTCATAAGCATCCTGCGCGGAAGCGGGCACGTCGCAGGAAGCGGTCTTGCCGCCGTCCAGGAACTTCGTGCCTTCACCGGTGATAATATCGACAAAGCCTGCCAGCTTATCGCCTTCCTTAATGGGCTCGACAACAGGCGCCACATTCTGTCCGAACTTCGCTTCGCAATCTTCAACGACCTTGCCGAAATCCGCGTCCGCAAGGTCCATATCGGTAACGAAGATCATACGCGGAACATTATATTTCTCGCACAGCTCCCACGCCTTGACCGCGCCGGTCTGCACACCGTCCTTACCGGAGATGACGATAACAGCGCCGTCTGCTGCAGACAGACCCTGCTCAGCTTCGCCGACAAAATCGAAATAACCGGGAGTATCGATGATGTTGATCTTCTTCTTGTTCCATTCCAACGGAATTACAGTGGCGGACAATGAGAAGCCGCGCTTCTGCTCTTCCTTATCAAAGTCGCTGACAGTATTGCCGCCGGTGATGGTACCCATACGGCTGACGATACCGCCCAAAAAGGCCATGCCTTCAGCAAGCGTGGTCTTACCGGAACTTCCGTGTCCGAGAAGAACAACGTTTCTGATATCCTCTGTCTTATAGACGTTCATTCTGTTTCCTCACTTTCCTGGTTATCACGGTCTATATATTTTTGCCGTCACATACAGAATTAGCTTAACACATATTTACTGTTATTTCAATAAGAAAACACATGATAATATGATTTCCTAAAAGGAATTCACCGGTCGCCGCGGGTCTGTTCCACAAAGACCGCGTGTATGACCACACGTTTCTCATCCGCTTCGTCTGTACAGGTGACCAGCGTCAGGATCCTGTCATCTGCAAAAACGGGAACATAGGAATCATACATCGCGGATTCCTGCGTATACCGGATAAACCGGTCAAATGCTTCCGTATCCGCGAAACCGATTTTGTAGGATTCGGTACCGGTTTCCACATGGCAGGAATATACGCGGTAGACCTGCATGGTGCCGTCCGGAAGATAAATGTCCACGTAGGGATGCGCCTCCATGTACTCCTTCTTCTGGTAAGACAGGAGCTGGTGGAACATCCGGAGGTTCCGCTGATTATGCGCGTAGATGACCGTATTCTTCTCATAGAAGGGCGCTGTATGCCGGAAATCCGCGAACACGCTGCCCGCGTTATTCAGTTCTCCTCCCACCGCGTGGCGGAGATAGAAGACGTTATCCGTGCCCTTCACCACCGGGTAGTCCACGTAGGTATCCTTGATCATGATCCAGCCGCAGACCTCCGGATTCAGCCTTAAGAGGGCTCCGAAATCAAAAACGTACCGCGGGATCAGAAGGAAATCAATGGTGGTATGAAGGAAGTCCAGTTTCTGCGGGTGTTCATGGTCACTGTAATCCTGTGTAAACGAAGCATACCAGGCAGGCTCGGCAGGCGCAGACTCTGTTTCTTCTTGAGCGGTGCCGGGTACCGGCGCGTCAGACGACGGCGCATCCGTTTCCTCTTCCGGGATGCCAGGCTCCGGCACGTCCGTTTCCTCTTCCGGCGTGTCAGATGCCGCAGTATCTGTTTCTTCCTCCGGTGCGTCAGATGCCGGCGCATCTGTCTCCTCTTCCGAGGTACCAGGTACCTGCGGATCCGTTTCCTCCTCCGGCGTGCCAGGTACCGGCGCGTCCGACTCTTCTTCCGGAGCCGCCTCCGCGCTTTCTTCCGCCGCGGACTGAGCCGCGGCTTTTGCCTGTTCACGTTCCTTCCGGGAAGGTTCGGATTCCTCCATTACTCTCAGCTCCGCGTAGGACTCGCGTACTTCTTCATAGATCTCCACACCTTCATGATACTCCGTCAGGATCCCGTACAGCTTGATGCCGGAGAATACAAATACCGCGCCGAAGACCACGATCAGAAGGGTCCACAAAAAACCGCCGCGTTTTTTCTTTCTGTTTCCTGAACTCATTCGGAACCACCTCCCCGGGTAAGATCCAGAATGTACGGATCCAGATGGTCAACGGAAACCTTAAAACCGGTAAGGTCCCAGACAGGGAGTTCACGGGTATGTGAGCTCCAGTCTGATTCCGCCGCCGCTTCAAGCAGCACATGAGGCGCGTAAATATATTTCCTGCCTGCGTTTTTCAGATAGAAAAAGCGGGTCTCCGGGTCATAATACACCACGTCGTCAAAGCTCAGCAGACGGTACAGGTATCCCCCGTCCATCGAGTAGATCTCAAACCGGCAGGTTTCCGAACCGTTTTCACGAAGCCCGATGAACAGCAGCGGGTCCCAGGAGGGATCCACCCGCACGATCGACATCACCGGTTTCCGGTGATCCAGGCCGGTGGTGGTCTGGACTACGCCGGCCAGAAGTGTATACAGGTCGTCCCAGGCGTAATCATTGACGTACTGATAACTGGAATCGACCACCCTGAGTTTGGAATACAGGATCTCCGCGGCTTTATGATCGTCCGGGCTGAAGTCTGTTTCGGGCAGCTCTTCCGGGGCGTCCTGCGCCTCCTCATCCCGTCCGTCTTCTGCGGCATCCTTTCCGCCGGAATTTCCGGGGCTGTCCGGCGTATCTTCCGCCGGGTCCGTGACGTCCTCCGGGGTGTTCTCACGGGTCTCTTTGGACGTATCCGGCCTGTTTTCCTCTGTGCCTCCGGAATCTTCCCGGGAAGTATCCGGACCGGCCGGTTCCCGGCCGCCGCAGGCGGCAAGAAGGAAGAAGGACGCGAAAAATACCGCTGCGAAAAGATGCAGGCGAAGGATCATTTTCACTGTTTTTCGTTGATATACCCTCATGTTGCTGATCCTTTAATAAAGATGCAGGCGGAGCAGCCCCATGTGCTGCTCCGCCCGTAGTCTTATGATACGCGCGGTACGGCATTCTGTATGCCTTCCGCATTCAGAGTATCATCAGATCTTATTGTCAGAACCCAGAACCTCAACGATCTTATGGGCAACGATCGCTTTCACGTTCGCGCGGCCATCCGTCAGGTACTGTCTGGGATCGAAATGATCCGGATGCTCTACAAAGTGCTTGCGGATACCGGCTGTCATGCCAAGACGAAGGTCAGAGTCGATATTGATCTTGCAGACCGCGCCTCTTGCTGCTTCACGAAGCTGGTCTTCCGGAACACCGATCGCGTCTTTCAGCGCGCCGCCGTGCTCGTTGATGATCTTCACGTATTCCTGCGGAACAGAAGAAGAACCATGAAGAACGATGGGGAAGCCGGGA
>CADCQD010000110.1 GCA_902803485.1 uncultured Eubacteriales bacterium
AAAGATCCGGAGGGGCTCAGGTTTTGTCATGTCGGAGACAGACGGTTCTTCGGGGAAACCGTACGGCCGGATATCCAGTAATCCGCTGACCGGGTCCAGCAGCCAGTATTCGCGGACGCCTGCCCTCAGATATTTTTCCGACTTCGTGAAAATATCTTTTTTCTGTGTAGTGGGAGAGAGGACCTCCAGTACAAAGTCCGGGGCGCCGTACACATCTCGGCCTTTCGTTTTTTCCGGATCACAGACTACCAGAACGTCCGGCTGCACCATAGTTCTGTCATCACAATCCAGCTGTACACCCATAGGAGCGATCCCGGGCATACAGGTACCGTTATTATCATAGATGAAATTCGCGATCTGGCGGTAGATATCTCCCGCAATCAGCTGATGTGTCCGTGTGGGCGTTTCCATGTAGATCAGCTGCCCGTCGATCAGCTCCACCCGCTCTTCATCCGGGATCAGAAAATAATCCTCGATCGTAAAAGGCCCCGGATTACTGAGGGCGGAAGTGCCGTAATTCCAGGCCGGTTCAGCCACGAGCTGCGCACGGATCGGTCTGTAGCTGTAGCTGCTTTCCGCATTCTTTTCCCCATTATACCAGGGCAGGCTTGTATTTCCTTTCAGGATCCGGACATCCAGCGAATGGAATACACGCTCCAGCGCAGTGAGCGTTTCATAGCGCGGATGTTTTGTCTCTCCGGAAAACACCTTCTGCACTGTACTCAGAGGCAGTTCGGTCATATCCGCGATCATGGCATTGGTAAGACCACGCTCCTTTTTCTTTTGCTTCATCTCTTCAATCGTCATAAGCGTCACCATCCTTTCCAAGACCAGAATACCCGAAAAATACCCGAATGTCAAGTGAAATATTCGAAAAATACCCGAATATTATGCGCAATATTCGAAAAATACCCATATAGAACAGATACAGCTATTCGAAAAATGCCCATATGGAAACAAATATGGAAACAAATACAGCGGAAACAAATACATATTCGAAAAATGCCCGCATCGAAAACAACGCGGGGTAAATCGGGAGCTGAATTGGAAACCGGCACGGGTGCGGGGTACGGGTGACAGGTGAGAACAAAAATGAAGAACCGCCGCGTCCGGAGTCCCGGAACCGCGGCGGTATGGTCTTTTTATCGGTTTCAGCGGTTTTCTGTGTCCGCGTCAATGACGCGAATCATTGAAAGATACCGGCGATATCATTCAGCGCATCTTCTTCGAAAACCTCGGGTTCAAAGCTCATGGAGTAGAAGTAGCCGTCCTTTTCCCAGAGCGCAAGCGCCACTTTGTCATCCATGGATTTGAGCGTGACCGCGGCACCGGCGGCCTGCTGTTCCCGGATATTTGTATAGCTGTTATAGTCTCCGGAGTTGTCTTCGCTGCCTTTTGATTTCCGGAACACGATCATCTGATGGCCGTTCTCAAGCTTTACATGCGCGATTTCGCCGGCGATATTCAGATAATACATTTCAGCTTTATCCGCGGACAGCACGCTGATGTCTTCTACCGGGAAGCCGATGCCTTTGGAAAGCTTTTCCAGAGAATCGTATTCCTCCGCCCAATAGGAAGCCACATCGGTGGGACCCTTTTCGCCGGACTTTTTCAGGCTGGGCCAGAGAACTGCCAGGACACCCATAAGGATCAGGCACGCTGCGATCGCTCCGTAGCGCCGCCAGTTCCGGAGGGAGATGATCTTTTCTGCGCCGGCATTTCCTGAACCATTCTTTCCCTGCGTGGTCTTTCCGGCGTTTTCGATGCGGTCGAGGATGCGTTCACGGGCTTCTGCAGTCAGCTGCACGTGCTCCATTACTTCATTATATTTTTCACTCATTCACACATGCCTCCTTCCTGCGTAAATTATCCTTCGAAGTCGTAAGACTCCTTCAGGATCCGTTTCAGCTGCTCCCTGCCTCTTGCAAGATGAGAGCGTACGGTCGCTTCATTTCTCCTGAGGATCTTCGCGATATCCGCGGTGGCGTACCCTTCATGATAGAAGAGATGGATCACTTCCCGGTATTTCTCCGGAAGCTCCTTTACGGCGCTCCACACAAAACTCAGGTCTTCCCGTTCTTCCGCAACCAGTTCTTCATTCAGTTCGTCCGCGTCGCGGACCTTATTGTATTTAATCTTGTTCTTCGCGATATTGGCGGCGACCTGCAGGCACCAGGCCTTTTCGTGCGCGGCATTTTCAAATACAGGGGTGGTCTTCAGATACTGCAAGAGCGTATCCTGCACCACATCCTCCGCGTCCGACGTATTGTGAAGGTACGTGTACGCCAGCCGCAGCATGTTATTTCCGTAGGCGTCCAGAAGATGCGCGGCGGTATTTGCGTCTGAACGCTCAGAGATCGAAACGACTTTACGATCATCGGTGCCCCTTAAGGAAGCCTCTTTAGACGGCGCAGCCATCCACCTGGCCAGTCTGGCGATGGGGCCTGTCTTTTCGGGCATCTCAGGGAGGTTTTTCCACCCGTACTCCAGACCCCATACATGATCGCGTATTCTCGCGAATAACTGCCTGACCGATAATTGTCTTGTCTCCGGGTATCCCGCTGCGAACTCCATGTCTGCCTGTCCTTTACCGGCAGACGCAGGCCATGGAGCCCGCTTTGCCGGATTTTATTTTACCTGCGATACCAGCGCTTCCATTGCGTCAATGGCCATCGCGTCATCACTCACTACAGCGTAAGTATATCCGTTATCGGTCCAGGTTGCAAGTTTAACTGCACCGTCATTCCCCTTTATTGTCACCGAAACGCCATCGACGTCCACTACCTGAGTTTCACTGTATTCATTGTAGTCGCCGCTGATATCGTCGCTGCCCGCAGCCTTGCGGACGATGACGCGGCTGTCGCCGTTCAGGAAGATGATCTGGACCATCTCATTATTCATGACCTGGATAATGGTCTCATCATAGCCGCTGATGCTTTCCGGCGCTGTCAGTTCGAAGCCGGCTGCCAGCGCAGCCTCAGCCAGTGTTTCATAATTCACAAAGGGATTCGGGATACCGATTCGATTGCCCATATCTGCCTCCTGATCATTTTCTGAAGATTCTTCATCTGTCATTCTGACGATGTCCTGAATGCTCACATTTCCTTCCGGATCCTCGTAGATGTAGACAAGCGCGTACGTGGTCTCCGCACCCGGATACACTACAGTCGCTTCGCAGAGGTAGCAGTAGTTCATACCGGCCACGACCTGCTGCTCCAGAAGAGCAACCGGAACATAATCCACACCAACCAGCGTTTCCATTGCCTGATCAAAAACTGTCTTGGCATCTTCTGTGATCTCAGGAGTTTCCGGCTCGAACCAGCCGCCCGGAAGCGTTTCTTCCTGCAGGTTGGTCTCAACTTCGAAATCCTTCACATCGGTGATCCAGGCACTGCCGCTCAGATCTTCATATATTGTAACGACCGCGTAAGTTTCTTTTGCGTCCGGAACGACCGGGGAGATCCGGCAGAGGATCCTGTGGTTCGTGCCCGCCACGATCTGGTATCCAAGGTATGCCACCGGGGTGTATTCCGCGCCGACAAGGTCTTCCAGCGCCTTCTTAAGAAGCTCTCTCGTTTCATCCGTGATCACCGGCGAATCCGCGCGCGTCCAGCCGCCCAGGATCTCATCGGTCTCCACCTGAACCTCTTCATCATCGGATGCAGGTGTGATATTGATCTTAATGCATCCCGCAGCACCTGCAAGAATTACAGCAGCCATCAGTAAAGCAAGTAACTTTTTCATTTTTTCTACCTCCTCTTTTTATTCAGCCATCCCGTTCTGAACCAGGCGCTGAAGT